>NZ_JAIHAO010000012.1:0-91225 GCF_020054765.1 Caloramator sp.
TTTGTGATTAATTTAATTTTACCAGGCATCTAAAACAGGTGCATATTTTTTGTAAAAAAATATGCTGAGGCTACGCCCCAACATTTATTATAGAACCTTAAATTATACGAACAAAAAAATTATAAAAAAGCTTTAAATTTATTTTTAAAAGTTTTAGAACATCAAAACAATTATCTCATAAATTACAATATTGGTGTATGCTACATAGAATTAAATAGATTCACTGATGCAATTCAATTCCTAAAAAAATCAATATATTTAAATAAATATTATGAAAATACATATATAAATTTAGCTTATTGTTACTATAAAAAAAAGGATTATAAATCTTGTTATAGAATTATAAAAGAAGGAGT
The DNA here is from genome assembly GCF_020054765.1 of Caloramator sp. NCBI lineage: Bacteria > Bacillati > Bacillota > Clostridia > Eubacteriales > Clostridiaceae > Caloramator > Caloramator sp. The sequence continues at coordinate 357 of NZ_JAIHAO010000012.1, forward strand.
TTCATTTATAAATAGTGATAAATTAAATAATATAGAAAAAAAATTATTTAATCTAATAATATGTGGAGGAAAAAATGAGTTTAATAAAAAAGCTAATTAAAGGAGATAAAGTTGCACTTATAGCTCCAGCAGGTGCAATATTTGATGAAGAATTAATAAAAAAGTCAATCCAAAAAATAAATGAATTTGGGTATAGTGTTAAATTGGGTAAAAACATTAATTCTAAGTATGGCTATCTTGCTGGAGAAGATAATAAAAGGATAGAAGATTTGATTAATGCATTTGAAGATAATGAAATAAAAGCAATATTTTGTATTCGTGGTGGTTATGGAACCATCAGACTCTTAGATAAAATTAATTACAATATTATAAAAAATAATAAAAAAATTTTTGTAGGTTATAGCGATATAACATCACTTCACGCATCTTTTTCTCATTTGAATTTTCCTACTTTTCACGGGCCAATGTTTAATTATGATATTTTTAAAAATAACGATAACTACAACCTATTATTTGAATTTTTAGAAGGAAAAATTGATAAAATAATTTATAACTTAACTCCTATAAGACAAGGTAATGTTGAAGGGAAAATAGTTGGTGGAAACCTGTGTGCTCTCTGTTCTTTGATAGGTACACGGTATCAATATAAATTTAAAAATTCAATACTATTTATCGAAGAAATTAATGAAGAACCGTATAAAATAGATAGATTTTTAAATCAATTATATCATTCAAGTATTTTAGATGAGGTGGAAGGAATTATCTTAGGAAGCTTTACAAATTGCTCGCCTGAAGACAAAAATAAAAGTTTTTCATTTGAATATATTTATCAATATATTCAGGAACTTACATCAAAACCTATATATTTAGGTTTAAAAAGTGGACATGATTATACAAATAATATACTTCCCTTAAATGTTACTGCTAAAATAATTGACAATAAACTAATTATAGATAAAGGAGATGTTTTCATTGATTAGTTTTTTTACAGAATCAAAAAAAATACAAGATAAACTTATAGAGTATAGAAGATATTTGCATATGCATCCTGAAATAGATAGAGACTTAAAAAATACAGCTGATTTTATTGAAAATATATTAAGTAATTACAATATAAACTACAAACGTTATGAAAATTGTGGTATTATGGCTGAAGTTGGCAAAGGAGAAAAGATTATAGCCTTAAGGGCTGATATGGATGCTTTAACAATAGAAGACAAAAAAGATGTTCCATATAAATCTAAAAATAAAGGTTTAATGCATGCTTGTGGACACGATGCACATACATCAATACAATTAGGAACTTGTATTCTATTAAAAAAATATGAACATTTATTAAATGGTAAAGTAAGATTTATTTTCCAGCCAGCTGAAGAGACTGATGGTGGAGCAATGGATATGATTGATTATGGTGCTTTAGACAATGTATCCTTTATAAGTGCTCTACATGTAGAAGAAACTTTAGATACTGGAACAATAGGTATAAATAGCGGCATTGTGAGTGCTGCGTCAAATCCTTTTAAAATAACTATTAAGGGTAAAGGAGCTCATGGTGCACATCCTGAAGACGGAATTGATCCAATAGTTGCTGCTTCAAAAATAATTGACAATCTACAAATAATTATATCAAGGGAAATTTCTGCCCTTAAAAGTGCAGTAATAACCATAGGTAAAATAAATGGTGGAACAGCACCTAATGCAATAGCAGAAGAAGTAATTATAGAAGGAATTATTAGAACCTTGGGAAATACTACCAGAAAACAAGTATTAGATAGATTTACATCAATAGTTAATTTAACAGCAGAGGCTTTTAGATGTAATGTTGAAATGAATATAATAGAAGGTTATCCATCCTTTAGCAATGATAATAATCTTATTGAAATTTTAAATAATATACAAAGCGAAAATTCAAATTACTTTACTATAAAAAAATTAGAATACCCAAGTATGGGGGTAGAGGATTTTGCATACTATACAGAAAAAGTACCAGGAATTTATTTTAAATTAGGATGTAGAAATGTAAATAAAGGCATAGTTCATCCAGCTCATGGAAGTTATTTTGATATAGATGAGGAATGTTTATGGATTGGATGTGCCATACAGTGTTCTATAGTTCAAAAATTTATTATGAATGAAACAAAAGAGCTCTAAATTTTAGAGCTCTTTTAATATTTTAATAAGTGAATAACCACAATTTATATAAATAGAAGCTTTTATAATTAATACTCTATTGTAACAATTTTCACACTCAAAGGACTTTTAATCCCCAGCAATAACATTATGATGATTATTTTATTTCACTTTGACTATTTAGTATATTAGTGCAAATAAAAAGAGAGCATTATGCTCTCTTTTGGTGGGCCTTCAGGGACTCGAACCCCGGACCGACCGGTTATGAGCCGGTTGCTCTAGCCAGCTGAGCTAAAGGCCCAAAATCTATTATAATTATAAAAAATTCAAATTATATTGTCAAGTATTTTTTTAATATTTTATTATAAAATTGTTTGTCTTATGAATATAATTTAATATATAACTAAACAAAAAGGGGTATTTATGGAATTAACTACTATAGATTTAAATAAAATAATCAATATTATTAAAAACAAGTATGGTATCGAAATCAAAAAAATTGAAAAGAAAAGATCCGTTTACAAAATAATATCAGATAAAAGCAATATATATTGTTTAAAAGAAGTAAACCATAACTTTAGTAGATTTAAATGGCTTCCTTCTTTTCTATTGTATTTAAAAGAAAAGGAATTTTTAAATTGCCCCTTATTAATTAAAGATAGTCAAAACCAATTTTATTTTAAAGTAAACAAACATAAATATTATTACTTAACTGATTGGATTAATGGTAATGAATGTGAAATAGATAAAATAGAAAATGCATTAGCTTCAGTTGAATTGCTAAGTCAATTCCATAAAAAAGCAACAGGATTCCATTCTAAACAATTAATATATGAAGAAGATAAAATAATTAAAGAATATGTTAAAAAGAAGGATGATATTATAAGATATAAAAACTTAATAATAAATAAAAAAATTATGTCCTACTTTGATACACTATATATTGAAACATTCGATAATCAAATGACACTGTCGGAAAAATCCTTAATATATCTACTAAATTCAAACTATCGCAATCTAAGTAAAAATGCAATTAAAAAGAAAGTGGTATGTCATAACAGCTTTTATTATCAAAACATTATAAAGTCAGATAATACTTTATATCTTATTGATTTTGACAAAATAATATATGAAACAGTTGAATATGATTTAGGCAAATTTATTCAAAGATTAATGTTCAGAAAGTCCTATAATTGGGAATTTGATAAAGCTAAATTATTAATAGATAAATATTGTAATTGTTTTAATAATAATATAGATTATAAGTTATTATTAGCAATTATTATTTTTCCTCATAAATTCTGGAAATTAGGAAATAAAAAATATGATAAACAAAAAAATATTGATGAAACTTATTATATAAGAAGATTAAAAAAAATAATTAATAATAATTTGTCCATATTACAATTTATTGATGAGTTTGATAAGTATTATATTAATAAAAATATCTAAATAGATTAAATGTCTATTTAGATATTTTTTTGTTGTCGCAAATTGAAATAATTTTTGTATAAATATTTAAAAGGAAATAAATAAACAGTGAAGAATAAGATAATAGAGGTGGTATTATGGAAGAAAAAAAGAATTATTATACATTTAAAGAGGTATGCCAATTAACAGGATATAAAGATTCAGTTATACGTTATTATGAGAAAGAATTTGAATTAAATATTCAAAGAGATACTAAGGGTAGAAGAATATTTTCTCCAAATGATTTGAATGTATTATTACAAATAAAAAGTCTGCAAGAAAAAGGACTGACTAATGGACAGATAAAAAAAATACTTATAAATCAAGAGACTGCCATAACTTCCCTTGATGCAGCAATTGCTTTTAATGATAATAATATTGATGAAAATGATCAAGATAAAATAAAATTGATAGAAGAAAAATTAAATGCTATTAATCAAAAGTTAGAAGAAATTGATAAGAATGTATTTAGTAAAGAACGTGACATATTGATTAGTGAGAATATGAAATTGAAAATGGAATTAAAGCAAAAGTGTTATGAAATCATAGAACTTAAAGAAAAATTAAAATACGAAAAACAAACAAAAAAAGGAATATTAAGCAAATTATTTAGAAAATAGGTGACAAAATGGAGATAAAATCTTTTAATTTATTTACATTGGTAACTAATAATGAATTTATAAACTTTTATAATTTTAAAAATATATTTGAGCTATCTATAGTAGATTTAATTTCCAATACTTCGTATTTTGTTATCGATGATGGAATAAGAGGTATTAATAAAAACAGTAGAGTTTACATTTTCATTAAAGATTCACCAGTCTCTATTAATGAAATAATAAATATCTTAATTAATCATTATAATAACAAAAAATTAAATTTTGAGATAAAATATATAAATAGCAACATTAAATTGGATAATTCTGATAAATACATTATTCAGAAAAACTTTAAGACAATGGAATTAGAATTAAATAATTTTTTAAACTTTAACTCCATCTGTATCCCCGAAGATATAAAAATCTCAACTATTGATATAAGTAAAAATATAGATTTAAGAATTGATATACAAAATTCAATTTTTAATTCTAATGATAAAAAAAGAAGACCTATTGATAAAAATTATCTATATAAAGAATTAAATAGTAGATATTTCTTAAAAGACTATTGTTATGTTTTATTTAAAGATAATAAACCAATTGGATATGGGCAAATCATAAAAGATAAAAACTTCTATTATTTAGTTAACTTTGGGATAATTGAGGAATATAGGGGTAAGGGTTATGGTAATATATTTCTAAATTATGTTTTAAATGATATTAAGAAAAAAAATGAAATTAATTTATTACGTTTAAATGTGGATAATTATAATATTTCGGCTATAAACCTATACAAAAAAATAGGATTTGGTGAAATTTTTAATACAATAACATTAAAAAGCATATAGAGTGATTTAAAATCTCTATATGCTTTTTAATGTTCACTATCCATATATGGTTATTACGTAATACAAATCAAAAATTACTTAAAATTTTTTTGTATTTTGTTATGAACATTTGCATAGAAACCAACACCATCATTATGTATGGTTTCGTGTTTAAAATATTTTCTATCTTCTAAAGTATAAGATACCTTTCCTTTTAAAGACTCATCATCTTTATTTTTAGCATTATACATACTATCACCTCTCCTTATTATTATTTCAATTTTTAATAAATTTATTTAAAATAAATTTATTTATGTTTATATGTTTTTTTATCGAATTTTGTAGTATAATATATATTTGCAAAATATTATTATCTAATAAGGAAGGTTGATATATATGAGTAATAAAAAATATCTTATAGAAACTTGGGGCTGCCAAATGAATGAAGAAGATTCAGAAAAAATAGCTGGTATGTTAAAAGAATTAGGATACATTAAAGCTGAAAACCGCGAAGATGCAAATATAATTGTTTTTAATACATGTGCAGTAAGAGAAAATGCTGAACTTAAAGTATACGGTAATATAGGTCATTTAAAAGCTTTAAAGTCTAAAAATCCAGATTTAATAATATGTGTTGGTGGATGTATGATGCAACAAAATGGTGTTCCAGAAGAAATTAAAAAGAAATATCCCTATGTTGATATTATATTTGGAACACATAATATACATAGACTCCCTGAACTAATTAATAATGTTAAACAAGGAAATACAAATATTATAGAAGTATGGGATCATGAAGGAGAAATAATAGAAGGTCTTCCAGTTGAAAGAAAAAGTGATATAAAGGCCTTTGTAACAATAATGCATGGATGCAACAATTTTTGTACTTATTGTATAGTTCCTTATACAAGAGGAAGAGAAAGAAGTAGAAAACCTGAAGCCATAATTGATGAAATAAAAAATTTAGCATCTAAGGGATATAAAGAAATAACTTTACTTGGACAAAATGTAAATTCATATGGAAAAGATCTTGATAATATGAGCTTTGCAAAATTATTAAGAATGGTAAACGAAATTGATGGAATAGAAAGAGTACGTTTTACTACCTCACATCCTAAAGATTTAACAAAAGATGTAATACTTGCAATTAAAGAATGCGATAAGCTTTGTGAACATATACATTTACCTGTTCAATCTGGTAGTACAAGGATATTAAATAAAATGAATAGAAAATATACAAAAGAACAGTACTTGGAATTAGTTGATTTAATAAAAAAGCATATACCTGATGTAGCTATAACTACCGATATAATAGTTGGTTTCCCTGGTGAAACAGAAGAAGATTTTCAAGAAACACTTGACTTAGTTAAAAAAGTTCAATACGATTCAGCCTTCACATTTATATACTCTATTAGAAAAGGTACACCTGCTGCAGAATATGAAGATCAAATACCTGAAGATATAAAACATGATAGATTTAATAGGTTAATTGAAGTAGTAAATAAAATAATCGAAGAAAAAAATGCTTCGTATAAAGATAAAATAGTTGAAGTATTAGTAGAAGAAGTAAGCAAAACTGATGAATCTAAACTTACTGGAAGAACAAGAACAGGAAAGTTAGTTCACTTTGATTCTAATGATAAAAACTTAATTGGTAAGCTTGTTAACGTTAAAATCACTGAACCAAGGAATTTTATTTTGATAGGTGAATTCGTTGAATTAATAAGATAACGGCATATTAGTCTATGGCTATATGCCATTTTTTTAAGGAGGTATGTATTTTGGGATTAACTCCAATGATGCAACAATACTTAGAAATAAAACAATCCTGCCAAGATTGCATATTATTTTTTCGTTTAGGCGATTTTTATGAAATGTTTTTTGAAGATGCTAAAATTGTATCTCAGGAATTAGAACTTACTTTGACAGGTCGTGATTGTGGATTAGAAGAAAGGGCACCAATGTGTGGTGTTCCCTATCATTCTGCTGAAACCTATATATCAAAACTAATAGAAAAAGGGTATAAAGTGGCAATATGTGAACAAGTAGAAGATCCTAATGAAGCAAAGGGCATTGTTAGAAGAGAAATCGTAAAAATAGTTACTCCTGGAACTTTACTTGAAGGAAATTTGTTAGAGGATGATAAAAATAACTATATATCCTGTATTAAAAGGATTAATACAGGTTTTAGCATATCTATATGTGATGTTTCAACAGGTGATTTTTTAGTTACTTCTATGGAAAATAATAATATTTATATAATTATTGATGAGTTATTTAAATATAAGCCATCAGAAATATTAATAATAGATGTAAAAAATAATGATATCTTAATAAATTCTATAAAAGAAAAATTTAATTCATTGATAGAATTAGTTGATGAAAGCCAAAATTTCACAGAATTTAAAAACCATTTTGGTGAAAAAATAAATATTTTAAATGAATTAGAGTTAGGCAGTAGTTCAACACTATTTGAATATCTAAAAAATACTCAAAAGTCGATGTTAGGTAATATAAATGACATTATAAAATATCAAATAAATAATTATATGTTATTAGATAGCAGCACTCGAAGAAATCTTGAGCTAACTGAAACAATTATTAATAAAACTAAAAAAGGATCACTATTTTGGATATTAGATAAAACTCAAACTTCAATGGGAGCTCGAAATTTAAGAAGATGGATTGAAGCACCACTTACTGACATCACAGAAATAAAAAATAGAATTGATGCCGTTGAAGAACTAATTAATAATATATACCATTTAGATAATTTAAGAGAATCCTTAAAAAAGATATATGATATAGAACGACTTGTTTCAAAAATAGTTTATGGTTCTGCCAACGCACGCGATCTTGTTTCTTTAAAAAATTCAATATCTGAATTACCTAATATTAAAGTAACTCTTCAAAGTTTTAAGTCAAACTTACTTAAAGGTATATATACTGATTTTGATACATTAGAAGATATCTATAACTTAATTGATTTATCAATAGATAATAACCCACCAATTAGTATAAAAGAAGGCAATATAATTAAAAAAGGTTATAATAAAGAAGTTGATAAATATAGATTAGCATCAATAGAAGGTAAAAATTGGATAGCAAGTTTGGAACAAAAAGAAAAAGAAGCGACTGGAATAAAATCATTAAAGGTAGGATATAATAAGGTTTTTGGATATTATATAGAGGTAACTAAAGCAAATCTATCTAATATACCAGAAGATAGATATATAAGAAAACAAACTTTATCAAACGCAGAAAGGTTTATTACTCCAGAGTTAAAAGAAATAGAAAATACAATTTTAAACGCTGAGGATAACCTTCTTAAATTAGAATATGAACTTTTTGTAGATATTAGAAACAAAATTTCTAATCAATCAAGTAGAATTCAAAAAGTTGCTAAACAATTGGCTATATTAGATACTATTCAATCCTTCGCAAAAGTTTCAATAGAAAACAATTATACCAAACCATCTCTAAATAATGATGGTATTATATCTTTAAAGGAAGCAAGACATCCCGTTATAGAAAAAATGATAAATGAACCTTTTGTACCAAATGATTGTTTTATTGATAAAAGTAATAATATGATTTTAATAATCACTGGACCTAATATGGCGGGTAAATCTACTTTTATGAGACAAGTAGCTATTATAAGCCTCATGGCACAGATAGGTTGTTATGTTCCAGCTAAAAGTGCAAATTTACCAATTGTAGATAAAATATTTACTCGTATTGGAGCTTCTGATGATATATCTTCTGGTAAAAGTACATTTATGGTAGAAATGAGTGAAGTATCATATATTTTGAAAAATGCAACCTCAAATAGTTTGCTAATTTTAGATGAAGTTGGTAGAGGAACTAGTACCTTTGATGGATTAAGCATTGCTTGGTCTGTTGTTGAATATATTGCAAATAAAATTAAAGCAAAAACTCTTTTTGCAACCCACTACCACGAATTAACTGAACTTGAAGATAAATATAGTTGTATTAAAAACTATTCAATTGAAGTTAAAGAATTTGATAATAAAGTTATATTTCTACACAAAATCAAACGTGGTAAAGTAGATCAAAGTTATGGAATAGAAGTTGCCAAACTTGCAGGTCTACCTGATGAAGTAATTTTAAATGCAAAAGTAATATTATCAGAATTGGAAAATTCTAAAGAAATTCACATTTCAAAAAATATTTTAAATGATAAGCTTAATTATAATAATAAAATAAAAGAAAATGAAAAAGAAATTGCAGCAGAAAAAATGGAGTTAACACTATTCAATTATAAAGAAAATGAAATTATAAACGAAATCAAAGAATTAGATATATTAAATATGACTCCTATGCAAGCATTTAATTATATTTACGATTTAGTTAATAGAGTAAAAAAAATTAGGAGCTGATTAAATGGGTGATATAAATATATTAAGCAATGATTTAATTAATAAAATTGCTGCTGGAGAAGTAATTGAAAGACCTGTATCTATCGTTAAAGAATTAATTGAAAATTCTATAGATGCTGGAGCTTCTGAAATAATTGTAGAGATAGAAAATGGCGGTATATCCCTCATTCGTGTACCTGATAACGGTAAAGGAATAAAAGAAGACGATATAGAAAAAGCATTTATGAGGCATGCTACAAGTAAAATTAAAGATGAACACGATTTATTTAAAATAACTTCTCTTGGTTTTAGAGGAGAAGCTCTTGCAAGTATTGCAGCAGTATCTAAAGTAGAACTAATTACTAAAACAAATGTTTCTGATTTTGGTATAAAAGCTTACTTAGAAAACGGCAATATTATATTAAAAGAATATTGTGGCAGCACTGATGGTACAACAATTACTGTAAAAGATATTTTTTATAATGTTCCAGCACGATTAAAATTTTTAAAATCTCCATCCAGAGAACAAGCATATATAACAGAAATAATGCAAAATTTAGCTTTATCTCATCCTCAAATATCTTTTAAATATATAGCCAATAAAAAAAACGTATTTATTACAACTGGGGATGGAAGCTTAAAAAATGTTATTTATATAATTTGGGGTAAAAATGTATTTGATAATTTAATTGAAGTTAATTCAACTAAAGAAACAATAACTTTAAAAGGATTTATAGGTAATAGTAAACTTGAAAAAAGTAATAGAAACTATCAGTCTATATTCGTAAATGGCAGACTCGTTAGAAATAAGACCATTACCGCTGCAGTTGAGAATGCATACAAGTCTATGTTATCAATAAATAAATTTCCTTTATTTGTTCTTAATATGTTTATTAATCCGGAACTTATTGATGTTAATGTTCATCCTACTAAAGCAGAAATAAAGTTTTCTGATGAGCAAAAAATATTTAAAGAAGTATACTCTTGTATAAAGGAATCCCTTCTAAAAAAAGACTTTATTCCTTCCTATAAAATTGAAAATAATATATTAAATAGTAAATTTCAGTTTTCATTAAATAATAATTATAAAAATAGCTTAAATGAAAAAAATAGTATATTTAGAGAAAATATTGATAATAATTATAATGTCCAAACATCTTTTAATATAGAAAAAATAGATAAGTTCAAAAACATTAATTTTGATATAGATGAATTAAATTCATCAAAAGAAGAATCTAATATAGATGAAAAACAAAGTGTTATTTCAACTAACATAAAAACTGACACCAAAATAGATGTAGATAATAATCATCAGCAGTCTATAAAAACTAATACATCCTTCCCATTGTTAACTGTTGTTGGGCAATTGCATTTTACTTACATTATCGCAGAAGCATCTGAAGGTTTTTATTTAATTGATCAGCATGCAGCTCACGAAAGAATTCTATTTGAAAAGTATTTAAATGAATATAATTGTGGTAATTTAAATAAACAAATACTATTATCACCTATTATACTTGAATTTTCACCGAGTGATAAAGAAAAAATATTCGATAATACATCATTATTAAATAGATTAGGATTTGACTTCGAAGATTTTGGTGGAACTACAATATTCTTAAGAACAGTTCCTAATAATATAAAAATTAAAAATTATAAGCAACTCATAGAAGAAATACTTTTAAATATTAATAATGGAATAGAGTTAAATACAAATGCAATAGAAAAAATTATATATACTATGGCTTGTAAAAACGCCATTAAAGCAGGAGATAAATTAAATTATCAAGAAATATTAAATCTAATTAAAGAACTTAGTAAATGCCAAAACCCATTTACTTGCCCACATGGAAGGCCAACTATGATAAAATTCGAATATATAGACTTAGAAAAGAAATTTAAAAGAATAATGTAGGTGATATTATGAAAGAAAGGAAAAAAATAATAATTATAGCTGGTCCTACTGCATCAGGCAAAACAAACCTTGGGATAGAATTAGCCAAAAAAATAAATGGAGAAATAATATCCGCAGATTCAATGCAGATATATAAATATATGGATATTGGAACAGCAAAACCAACTAAAGAAGAAATGCAGGGTATAAAACATTACCTTATTGATATAATATACCCTGATGAAGAATTTAGTGTTGCCCTTTTTAAACAATATGCAGATAACGCCATCGAACAAATATATTCAACGGGTAAAATACCTATAGTTGTCGGTGGTACTGGTTTATATATAAATTCCCTAACATATAGTTTAAATTTCAGTGATAGTGCACCTGATAAAGAGTACAGAGAACACCTTGAAAATATATCAAAACAATATGGTCCAAAATATTTACACGATATGCTTAGAAATATAGATCCTGATGCAGCAAACAATATACATCCTAATAATGTAAAAAGAGTAATTAGAGCATTAGAAGTATTTAAAAACACAGGCAAAAGAATATCAGATTATCAAAGTACAACAAAACAAAATGAACCTGACTATGATTTTGCTTATTTTTGTCTTGATATGCCAAGAGATGTATTATATGATAGAATAAACAAAAGAGTAGATATAATGTTCAATAAAGGATTAATAGAAGAAGTTAAAATGCTTTTGAGCCTTGGTTATTCAAGAGATTTACAATCAATGCAGGCAATAGGGTACAAAGAAGTTTTTGATTATTTAGACGGTAAGATTTCATTAGAAGATGTTAAAAATATTATAAAACAAAATTCAAGAAGATATGCTAAACGACAATTGACGTGGTTTAGAAAAGATACTCGTATATATTGGTTAGATGTATACAACAAGCAACTCGACGAAATACTCTCAAATATGTTAGGATATATAGAAGGAAAATTAAAATTCTTATAGAATATATTAATTAAAATTATATTGGAGGATGATAGTATGGCAAAAAGTGTTAATAATCTACAAGATGTATTTTTAAACAATGCAAGAAAGGGAAAAATTCCAGTATCAATTCATTTAGTTAACGGTTTTCAATTAAAGGGCTTAGTAAGAGGATTTGATAGTTTTACAATAATATTAGAATCAGAAGGAAAGCAAATATTAGTATATAAACATTCTGTTACAACAGTTACACCAGCTAAACCTATATTGTATAATCAGGATGAATTAAATAATAATCTAAATAAATAACAAAGCTTAAAAGGCTTTGTTATTTATTTAGATTAAAGTTTACATAAATATTATTATGTTGATAATTTGAGTTTTCATTAAAATAATGATAGAATATCAATGTTTGAAGAAGGGAGGATAATATAATGATTGAAGAATTATACATATCAAATGGAATAAAAAAAGAAGTCATTGAATTATCAACAAAAGTTGAGGAGATAATTTCTCCAATATTTAAGGAATTAGATAAAATAAAGGAATACAATCAACTTAAGGTATTGAATGCAATGCAAAATCAAAAATTGAGTGATTCTCATTTTACCTTTAGTACTGGTTATGGATACGGTGATATAGGAAGAGATGTAGTAGATAAAATTTATGCTGATATTTTTAATGCTGAAGATGCAATAGTTAGACCCCATATAGTTTCTGGAACACATGCAATTGCTGCAGCATTACAAGCCGTATTAAGACCTGGAGATACTTTAATGTCTATAACAGGGACTCCATATGATACATTATTAAAAGTTATAGGTCTAAAGGGAAATGGAATGGGTTCTTTAAAGGAATATGGCATAAACTATAAGCAAATTGATTTAAACCAAAATTTTAAAATTGATATAAATAAAGTTATAGAAGAAATAAAAAATGATAAAACAATCAAAGTAATTTCAATGCAGCGTTCCACTGGTTATGGATGGAGACCATCCTTAACTATAAATGACATTGAATTTGCAATTAGTGAAATCAAAAGATTAAATGAAAATACAATTATATTTGTAGACAATTGTTATGGTGAATTTTTAGATTTTAAAGAACCAACTGATGTGGGAGCTGATTTGATTGCTGGTTCTTTGATTAAGAATATAGGTGGAGGAATTGCACCCACTGGAGGCTATATTGTAGGAAAAAAAGACTTGATTGAATTGGTTTCATACAGATTAACCGCACCCGGCCTTGGGAAAGACTGTGGTTCTACATTTGGCGTTATTAGGCAAATATTACAGGGATTATTTTTAGCACCTCATATAACAATAGAAGCTTTAAAAGGAGCTATTTTTTGTTCTAAATTAATGGAGTTAGCTGGCTATGAAGTTTCTCCTAAGTATAATGAAAAAAGAAGCGATATTATTCAGGCTATTAAATTTAATGATGCAAATTTATTAATAAACTTTTGTAAAGGTATTCAAAAAGGGTCACCTGTAGATTCATTTGTAGAATGTGAACCTTGGGATATGCCTGGCTATTCAGATCCAGTTATAATGGCAGCTGGAGCATTTATACAAGGTTCATCTATTGAATTAAGTGCAGATGCTCCTATAAGACCGCCATATATTGCTTACGTTCAAGGTGGATTAACATATGAACACTCAAAAATAGGAATTATGAAGGCTTTATCAAATATATATAAATAGGCCAACAGTTTGTTGGCCTATTTATATCTTCTAAAAACACCTATTACCTTACCAAGAATAGTACAATTATCAACTATTATTGGCTCCATATGTGAATTTTCAGGCTGTAATCTAATATAACCATCCTCTTTAAAAAATCTTTTAACAGTAGCAGAATCTTCAATTAGTGCAACAACAATATCTCCATTTTTTGCAACCGGCTGTCTTTCTACTATAATATAATCGCCATCTAATATGCCCGCATTAATCATACTTTCCCCTTCAATTTTTAATAAAAAAACCTCTGTATTTTTATTAAAATAATTTAATGGTAATGGAAAATAATCTTCAACTTCTTCGAAGGCTAATATAGGATTTCCAGCCGATACACTACCAACTATAGGTACCTTCATTATATCACTATTATCTTCAAGTAGATTTTCATTTAGAATCTCAATAGCTCTTGGTTTTGTAGGATCACGTCTTATAAGTCCTTTTTTTTCAAGTTTTTCAAGATGTGCATGTACAGTAGAAGTTGATCTTAATCCGACTGCTAAGCCAATTTCTCTAACAGAAGGGGGATATCCTCTTGTTGCGATTTCCTGCTTTATAAATTCTAATATCTTTTGTTGTTTATCACTTAAACCATTAATTAGCATTTATTCTACACCCCTTAAATTTTGTCTTTATCTTATTATATCATTAAACCAAAAAAGTTTCAAACTGATGTTCGATAATATTGACAACGAACATATGTTTGTATTAAAATTTATGTAGAACATATGTTTGGAGGGTGTTGTTTATGAAAAAACATTTAAAAACATCGATATCTTTATTATTATTCCTTTTAATAATTTCAATATCCATTTCAAAAGTTTCAAGTTATTATAAAAACAAAACACAAAACAAAACTATCTCATACGAAGAAGTTGTAGTTAAAAAAGGCGATACAATATGGAATATTTCAATTAAATATACACCAAAAGATAAAGATGTAAGAAAAACAGTTTATGAAATAAGAAAAATTAATAATTTAAACGATTGTATTATTTTCCCTGGGCAAACATTAAAAGTTCCTATTGACAAATAGATAATTATATATAAAAATATAAAATTAGATTTTATATTTTTATAAAAAAGGAGTTAATCAATTATGCTAAAAAAATGTATTATTGATAAAAGTAAACAATGTATAAACTGCGATGAATGTAATATATGTGATTTAGCACCAAATAAAATTTGTGATAATTGTATGCAGTGTCTTGATGTTAACAAATACGACTACAAGGAGATACATATTGATGGAATAATTGAAGAAGAGGATTATGACGATTATATCTACGATGAAGAAATATTGGAACAAGAAGATGATTATTCTATTTTAAAAGACAGTATATACATAGATGAAATAGAATAGAGTAGAAAAGGAAGAGTAATTTTACTCTTCCTTTTTTTCAACCGTAATATTTGACAAAGGATTTGCATTAACAGCCATCCTTAATTTTTCATCGTCTATATGTGTGTATATTTGTGTTGTTGAAACGCTTTCGTGACCTAATATTTGCTGTAGTGCCCGTATATCAACATTACCATACTTATACATTAAAGTTGCAGCAGTATGTCTTAATTTATGCGGAGTATATTTTTCATTTCCTAAACCAGCCTTTTCGATATATTTTTTAACAATAATTTCTACTGTTCTTTTATTTATTCTTGTTTTTCTCTCACTTAAAAACAAAGCTTTTTCATCTTTAGCATCAACGGGTCTTACTGCTAAATATCTGTTTATAGCTTCTATACAAGATTGATTAAGATAAACTGTTCTTTCTTTATTACCTTTACCTATAACAGTTAATGTATCGCCCTTTATCTTATCAATATCAATTCCAACCAATTCTGATAATCTTAATCCACAATTTAAAAATAGCATTATCATTGCATAATCTCTCTCTTTATGTTTACCATCAATAACGTTTATTAACTTTTTACTTTGTTCTAATGTCAAATAAACTGGATGTCTTTTTGATATCTTAGGGCTTTCAAGCTCCTTTGCAGGATTTTCACTTATTAATTTAACCTTGGTCTCAAGATAATTAAAAAAAGCTCTAATAGCTGCTGTTTTTCTGGCCCTTGCATAACTGCTATTTTGTCTCTCTAAGGTTATATAGTTAATAAAAGAGTATATATCGTATAAAGTTATACTTTTTATAAATTCAATATTTATATCATTAATATTAACCTCATCAACTGTTATTTCAGTGTTATTTGTTATATTTTTAATGTACTTTATATACTTTAGGAACAATTTTAAATCTACTTTATATCCTAAAACAGTATTATAGGATTTTGCCTTAACATTAATCAAATATGCCAGAAAATCATTCAAAATAATTGGGCATTCTTTATCATAAATTGACCAAATATTCATTTCAACCCCCCTCAAAAAACATTATTGCAATTTCGCTAAATTGATATTTAGCGAAATTGTTATTTAGATTTTATTATTAATAAGCAACTATTTGTTTTTAAGCTTATTCTTTTTTCCTAATGTTAATATAAATTCCTTTTGAATCCATAAATAAAATAAAATAAATAATATAAATAATATTATTCTAATCATAACATCACCTTAAATTGCAATTTTTGTTATATGTATTTATAATAGCTTCAATTACAGCAGCTTTAAAACCTTCATTTTGCAATGTTCTAATACCTTCAATAGTAGTGCCTCCCGGAGAACAAACCATATATTTTAAATCGCAAGTATTTATTCCGTTATTTTGTAGCATTTTTGTAGTACCAATGATAGTGTCACAAATTGCATTTAAAGCTTCCTTGTAAGGAACACCAATATAAACTCCTGCATCAACTAAAGCTTCAATAAATTCAGCCACAAACGCAGGACCACTTCCGCACAAAACCGAGTATTTATTTATATCTTTTTCATCCATTTCTACAACCTTACCAATCGCATTTAAAATATCTATAATTTCTTTTCTTTCATCTTCACATATGTTTAAAAATGTTACTGCAGTAACACCATCATTAATAAGTGCTGCAACATTAGGCATTATCCTAACAATTTTATTAAAATTAGTATTTTTATTAATTTCATCAATGGTTACGCCAGCCGCCATTGAAATTAAAATTTTGTTGTCAGTATAATTTTCTTTTACTATTTTATAAATATCTTTATAAACATTTGGTTTGACAGCCAAAAATATGTATTTACATTTTTTAAACAAATCACTATAATCTGCACAAATATTAACCTTAAATGTTTTGTATGCATTTTGCAACTTAGTTTTATCTACATCATAAATGTAGATTTTATTATTAATATCTGCATCTTTATTAATTAAGCCTTTAGTTATAGCAGTCGCCATATTACCAAAACCTATAAATCCTATCATTTTACACCTCCGTTAATATAATCTTTCTTATTTTAATTATAATAAAAAGCAATTCAAATTAAAAGAAATAAAAATAAGCGACTTTATTAGTCGCTTAAACAGTTATTTCTGCCTCTATTTTTTCTATATTTTCATATTTTTTTATTATTGGTTCAACTACTTCACAAATAAATTCATCTACCTGTTCTTTAGAACGTCCAATATAGTTATTTTCGTTCATTATATCGTCTAAAGCATCTTTATCTAAATTAAAAACAGGGTCATTTATAATCCTCTCTAATAAATCATTCTCTCCACCATAAGTCTTTATATTTTTAGAAGCATTCATAGAATGCACTCTTATACTCTCATGCAATTCTTGTCTGTCTCCTCCTTTTTTAACACATTCCATCAAAATATTTTCTGTTGCCATAAACGGCAATTCTTCCCTTACTCTCTTTAATATTATTTTTTCATTAACAACCAAATTAGAAGTAACATTTATATACAAGTTTAATATTCCATCTACAGTTAAAAATGATTCCGCTAATACCAATCTTCTATTTGCTGAATCATCTAAAGTTCTTTCAAACCACTGCGTTGCTGCTGTAATGTTAGCATTTGTCGAGTTTATAATTACATACCTCGCCAAGGCTGAAATCCTTTCTGATCTCATCGGATTTCTTTTATAGGGCATTGCTGATGATCCTATTTGATTTTTTTCAAAAGGTTCCTCTATTTCTTTAAAACTCTGAAGTATGCGTAAGTCATTACTAAATTTATAAGCACTTTGCGCAATACTCGATAATACATTTAAAATAAAAACATCTTGTTTTCTTGGATAAGTTTGTCCTGTTACTTTAAAATATTTTTTATCAAAACCTAATTTTTTACATATTATTTCATCAAGTTGTTTTACCTTGCTATGATCACCATTAAACAACTTTAAAAAACTCGCCTGTGTTCCAGTAGTACCTTTAACCCCTAAAAGTTTAAGATTTTCTAAACAATACTCTAATTGTTCTAAATCCATAACCAAGTCCTGCAACCATAAGCAAGCCCTTTTACCTACTGTAGAAAGCTGTGCTGGTTGTAAATGAGTGTATGACAATGTAGGTAATCCCTTGTATTGTAGAGCAAATACTTTTAAATTTTTAATGCACGTAATTAATTTCTTTCTAATAAGTTCCAATGCTTCCTTCATTATTATAACATCTGTATTATCACCAACATAACAACTTGTTGCCCCTAAATGAATTATAGGTTTTGCCTTTGGACATTGCTCCCCATAAGCATATACATGAGACATAACATCATGTCTTGTCTCTCTCTCTCTCTTTTCAGCCACCTCATAATTTACATTATCAACATTCGCTTTTAATTCATCTATTTGTTCTTGAGTAATCGATAGTCCCAGTTCTTTTTCAGCTTCAGCTAATACAACCCATAAATATCTCCATGTCTTAAATTTCTTTTCATCCGAAAATAAATAGGACATTTCTTTACTGGCATATCTTTTAGTTAATGGACTAATATATAATTGTCTGTCATCCATTATTTTCGCCTCCTAACGAACATTATTTTATGTATATATTTTTTATTTCGTATTTATATTATAACACAATTAATAAAATATAAAAAGTAGGAGTATTTCTCCTACTTTATTTTTTGAATAAAACTATCAATCCTATCCAATCCTTCTTTAATTTGTTCTAACGATGTTGCAAATGACAATCTAATATAATTATCATCACCAAAAGCATCACCAGGAATTACTGCAACCTTTTCTTCTTCTAATAATACATTTGCAAAATCTAAGGATGTTGATATATTTTTACCATTAAACATTTTTCCTTTTATATTCGATATATTAACCATAACATAAAAAGCACCTACTGGATTCACACAAGTTAAACCAGAAATTTTGTTTATTCTATCAACCATAAAGTTTCTTCTTACTTCAAATTCTCTTCTCATAATTTCAATTTCTTTTTGATCTCCTCGTAGTGCCTCAACACTCGCATACTGAGCAATAGTATTTGGATTAGAAGTAGCATGACTTTGTATATTAGCCATTAATGAAGCAATTTCCTTATTTGATGCAGTATAACCTATTCTCCATCCTGTCATTGCATATGCCTTCGACATACCGTTAATAACTATGGTTCTTTCTTTTATATCTTTATTTAAAGAAGCAATACTAATATGTTTATATCCATCATAAATTAACTTTTCATATATTTCATCAGATATAACTATTAAATCATTTTCAACTACTATCTCTGCAATTTTGCTTAGTTCTTCTTCTGTATAAACTGTTCCTGTAGGATTACTTGGGCTATTTATAATAATTGCTTTAGTTTTAGGTGTTATTTTATTTTTCAATTCTTCAACATTAATTTTAAACTGATTTTTTTCATCTGTATGTATAAAAACAGGTATTGCATCAACCAATTTTACAAGTTCAGGATAGCTTACCCAATATGGAACTGGAATTATTACTTCATCTCCAGGATTGCATATAGCCATAAGTGCATTATATATTGAATGCTTTGCACCATTAGAAATTACAATCTCATTAGAGTTATATTCCAATCCATTCTCTATTCTTAGTTTATTGCATATAGCCTCTTTTAATTCTATTATACCTGAAGCTGGAGTATATCTTGTTAACCCATTATTAATTGCATTAATTCCTGCATCTTTAATATATTGTGGCGTATCAAAATCTGGTTCACCTGCTCCAAAACTAATAACATTTATTCCTTCACTCTTCATTTTTTTGCCTTTGCTGTAATTGCTAAAGTCGTAGATGGTGCAATTTGTTTTGCCTTTTTTGACAACTCCATAATATCCCTCCCAAAATCACTCATATATAGTCTTTAATGTATATTTTAAAATATACATTGACTCTTCTATTAACGGCTTATTTATGTTTTTTATAATCTCATAGTGTTTTTTACCATTATCAGTTATTTTATAAATTCTCTTTGTTTTTTTGTCAGGTTCCTCCCACCATCCCTCAATTAATAGGTTTTCTTCCATATCTCTAAGTAAAGGATAAATCATCCCTGGACTTGGCTTCCAAATATAATTTAAACTTTTTTCTATTAAATCAATAAGTTCATTGCCATAACAATTTTTACTATTCAAAAAATGTAAAATGAATAACTTAACTATAGTAGTTGTATTAAATTTACTTGGCAATTGTCTATTTCTTACTTGACCATTAGACATCAATTCCACCTCTTTAATGATGTAACTCTTACTTATATAATAAATATAACATTATTATCGCAAGTTGTCTATAAATTTTGCAATTTTTCATTCATTTTTATACAAAATTAAAATGGAGAGTAAAACTCTCCATTTAACTAAAATACTATC
Organism: Caloramator sp.; assembly: GCF_020054765.1. Lineage (NCBI taxonomy): Bacteria > Bacillati > Bacillota > Clostridia > Eubacteriales > Clostridiaceae > Caloramator > Caloramator sp. The sequence goes on from NZ_JAIHAO010000012.1 coordinate 21,073, forward strand.
TTGGTTGAATTATAAATTTTATTGCTGTTCTTTCTTCTCCATCAATATTTACATCAGTAAATGCAGGTATACATATTAAGTCAATTCCACTTGGTGCAACAAATCCTCTTGCAATTGCAACTGCTTTTATAGCTTGATTAATTGCTCCTGCACCAATTGCCTGCATTTCAGCAATTCCTTTTTCCCTAACAACACCTGCTAAAGCACCTGCTACAGAATTTGGATTCGATTTTGCTGAAACCTTTAATACTTCCATTTTAGTACCTCCTTAATGTTGCATATTGTTTTTCTAATATTCTATATTCTACACGTAATTAAAAAATCCTTCTTAAATTTACAAATTATTTTACTATTTACAAATAAAAAATAATAAGGACAGTTTAAAACTATCCTTATTATTTTGCATATTCTATTGCTCTTATTTCTCTTATAACGTTAACCTTTATTTGACCTGGATACTCCAACTCACTTTCTATCCTCTTTACAATATCTCTTGCTATCTGTATTACATCAGTATCGGATATTTGTTCAGGTTTAACCATAATTCTAATTTCCCTACCAGCTTGAATAGCATAGGATTTTTCTACCCCTTCAAATGAGTCAGCTATTTCTTCTAATTTTTCTAATCTCTTTATATATGCCTCAAGTGTTTCTCTTCTTGCTCCAGGTCTAGCTGCCGAAATTGCATCTGCAGCTTGAACTAATATAGCCTCTATGGTCTGTGGTTCTAAATCACCATGATGTGCGGATACCGCGTGTATAACCGCTGGAGATTCGTTATATTTCTTTAATATATCTCCACCTATTAATGCATGTGGTCCCTCTATTTCATGATCTAAGGCCTTACCAATATCATGTAATAGACCAGCTCTCTTTGCTAATGCAACATCAGCTCCAAGTTCAGAAGCCATTAATCCAGCTAAATAAGAAACCTCTATAGAATGTTTTAAAACATTTTGTCCATAACTTGTTCTGTACTTCAGTCTACCAAGCAATCTAATTAATTCACTATGTAAACCATGTACACCTGTTTCAAAAGTAGCTTGTTCGCCTTGTTCACGAATATCATTTTCAACTTCTTTTTTAGCCTTTTCAACCATCTCTTCAATTCTTGCAGGATGAATTCTACCATCTGCTATAAGTTTTTCTAATGCAAGTCTTGCAACTTCTCTTCTTATTGGGTCAAAACCTGATAATATTACTGCTTCAGGCGTATCGTCAATTATCAAGTCTATACCTGTTAATGTTTCTAATGTTCTAATATTTCTACCTTCTCTTCCAATTATTCTACCCTTCATTTCATCATTTGGTAAACTTACAACTGAAACAGTAGTTTCAGCAACGTGATCTGCAGCACATCGTTGTATTGCACAAGCAATTATTTCTCTTGCCTTTTTATCAGCTTCTTCTTTTGCCTTTGTTTCTATTTCCTTTATTAACATTGCTGCATCATGTTTAACTTCTTCTCTAACATTATTTAGAATAATTTCCTTAGCTTCTTCTGTTGTTAGATTAGCAATTCTCTCGAGTTCCTGAACTTGTTTCTTATAAATTTCATTCATCTCTTCTTGTAGTTCTTGAATTTCTTGTTGTTTTTTTACTAAACTTTCTTCTCTTGCTTCTAAAGTTTCTACTTTTTTATCGAGAGTCTCCTCTCTTAAAATTAATCTTCTTTCCATCCTTTGAATTTCATTTCTTCTTTCTCTTACTTCTTTTTCAAATTCATTTCTTAACTTATGAACTTCTTCTTTTGCTTCAAGCATAGCCTCTTTTTTCTTTGATTCTGCTTCTTTTTCTGCATCTGATACAATTTTTTTAGCCAATTCTTCAGCTGATTGAATCTTTTTTTCTGATATATTCTTTCTAATAAAATAGCCTAAAAAGAAGGCTATCACTCCTGTAGCCCCAATTAATAAAAGCCAAACAAGCGTATCTATACACAACACCTCCCTCTACAGTCAACAATATTTATTGTATAACAAATAGTTTTTTTTTAAATTAATAAGGTTTAATCAACAAGAGACTCTTTAATTATTTTAAAATAGAAGCAAGAATTAACGAAAAATTAAACCATTATTTGTATTTATTTTATTATAGTTTTAATTTTATGTCAAGTTACAGGGGTAACACTACTAACAGTATCTATCAACTCTACTCTATATTTCTTATCAGCAGACTCCAATAGGTGTGTATTGTGTGTTACCATAATAATTTGCCTATTAAACATCTTAGAAACTTGTTTTAAAAATTCAGCAACATTTATTACAAAATCTTCACTAACATGTTTTGCTGGTTCATCCAATATTAATGGCCCATTTATCTTTGGATTATGTGCCTCTAATAGTGCTATCCTAAGTGCCAAAGAAACTATATCAACAACTCCTCCACCCCTTGATACCTCAGGCTTAGTTGTTACACTTTGTCCATTTTCTAAAGGAGTCACAACAAAAAAATCTGCTTCATTCCTATTTGCTTTTTCGTTTAACTCTATTTTAAACTCAATATTTGAATTAAATATATACTGCAAACAATTTGTAACAATATATTCTATTTGTTGTTTGGATTGATTTCTTGCATATTCAGATACATTATGCAGTAACCTTCTTGATTCTAATAATGTAACCTCACGTTTTTCCAGTATCTCTAACTTTTCTTCTAAAACTTTTTTTTCATTATTTAAGGCCTGTAGCTGTCCCTTAAGTTCATAATAATTTTTCTTCTCTTCTTCAAATTTATTGCTTAAATCCTTTAATTTTTCTAACCACATAATATCACCCTTATATATCCTTCGGCATTAAGCTTTCAGCTTCATTAATTAAATTCATTATTTCACTTTCTAAATTTTTTATTTCTTGTTCTAAATTATCAGGTTCAAATCCTAACTTTTTTATTTCATTCATTAATTCTCTTTTTTGTATCTGAAGTTGTTCTAATCTTGTCTCTGCCTTTATTCTTTTATTTTTCGCATACTCAAGTCTGCGTTTTAAATCGTTTAACTTTTCTTCATAGTTATACATATATTATTCCTCCTCAATTATACTTAAAATTTTATCAATCCTTGACTCGTCAACTTCACTTCCGCACACAGGACAAACATTTATATCTTTTAATATACTTTTATAACTATTCATCAAATTAGAAATTTCACCTGTAAGTCTTTTATAATCTAAAGATAAATCTATAATTTCCTTTTTGATAGTATTATAGTTCTCGCCGTATGTTAAAATATTTTTAAATTTAAATACTTTTTCTTCAATATAATTTATAACAACACTTAATTTGTCTATTTTTTCAAACTTTTCCATATATACATTGCCTTTAGCAATAGACATAATGCAAGCATTGTATTTATTATACTTATCTATTATTTGATTATATTTAATCAATATATGTTCTATTTTTTGTACTATTTCGTTTATTGCTGGAACATTCCTCGTATTAAGTTCAATTTTCTCATTTAATTTTATTTCATCATTTAATACAATAGCCTTTTCTTTTAACTGATATAAAACTATATATTTTTGCATTAATTCAACTAATTTCGTTATATGCAAATTTACTACATCTATATTAGATGTTTTTTGTATTATTTCCTGTTGTTTGAAAATATCATTATTGATTAAGGTTATATTACAATCTGTATTTTTTAGTTTTATAAAATCAGATATTTTTTTCTCTAAAAGATTTAAATCGTAATTTTCTATTAATTTAAATTTTTTAATTATTTTTTTCTGTTCAGTAATCTCAATATTTAATTGATTTAATGTTTCATTATATTTTTTAATTTTATATAATAAGTCTACCTTTTCTTTTAATTGGTTCAATATTTTTTCTTTTTTACTTATATGTCTCTCTAACTCATTTACATAACTTAAAGAATCTATCTTTTTATTAATTTCACTTAAATTGTCCTTTATAACTTTTGAATCACTTTGAATTAAATTTATGTCTTTATTTATATCTTTAATAGCTTCATCTATTATATTAAGCCCTACAATCTTACCTATTGCCTTTGATTTAAAAGAATTAGGTTGACTCAATAAAAATGGTCCCTCTAATTGTTCTGATAAATTTAAACACAAGTCGTTATCTTTATCAATTTTTATTTTTCTTATCCTATGAGCCTCTAAAATTTCTAATGGTATATCATTTCCAAATCCTTCAAAAACCAATTCTTCTCCGTCCTTAATTAATCTATATGAGTTTTTAGTTTTTGTTCTTTCTCTTATTATTTTAACCCCATCCGATAAGGTTAAAGTTACTCTACAATAATTAGAATCAAATCTTATAAATTCTGAACCCTTTGGTTCATTAAAAAGGCACCATTTTAACGCCCTTATAATAGCTGATTTGCCATTGTCAGAAGGACCTACAATAACATTTAGGTTCTCACTTAAATCAAGTTTTGAGTACTTATGTGATTGAAAATTTTCAATTTCAATTGATTTTATATAAATCAATCTACCACCTCTTTTGATAAAATTATATGAGCCCTTGTTAATCTATCCAAAACCTCTTTTTTTATTTCGTCAGGAATAGATTCCTTCTTTGCGACTTCCTCAACTATCTGATTAATACTTAACATTTCAAATTCACCATAAGTATTAACTGTTTGAATTATATTATTGAACAATATCTCCCTTTGTTCCTGTATTTTTATAAAACTTCTATCAAGTATATCTTCACCCCTTGGTGCTGACTTTAATTTTTCAATATATACGGATATATTTTCATTGATATCTATTATTGCAAAACTGGGCTGTCTCTTTATTTCTGCTAAACTATTATTTATTCTAACAATTGCTCCAGGGTTAACAATATATTTATTTTCAATCTTTATTATTCCATAGCCCGTATGATAATGACCACATAATGTAATATCTGCTTCTGTTCTTTGAATAATTTCATCTATTGTTGTATGGGGAACTTCCTTTATAAATGGTTTTTCCATTAACATTCCATGTGCAATATGTATTAGATAATCACATTCTCCTTTATTAGCAACATATTTGCTCTTAGATGAATCTACATCAATATCATATGTAAAGCTTGAACCAGTAATTTTTATCTTTACTTTACCATCATTCAATTCCACAGGTTTATCGTCTAAAATCCATACTATACCTAAAGTTTCAAGAATTCCAATAATTGTTCTATTTACAGTGTTAGGATTTTGTCCATATATATCGTGATTTCCTAATACCATATAAATAGGCTTTGGAAATTTATTTAATACATCTATAAATTTTTGCATAACAGAAAGTGAAACATCAGGCCTATCTAATAAATCTCCACCAAATAAAACATAATCTATATTATTTAATCTAACATAACTAAGTAATTCCTCAAACTTATTATATAAAGTTTTCTCAAAATCATCTAATCTGGCTCTTGGATTAGTTCCCCTTATATGTGTGTCTGTAAAAAACAAAAACTTCATTAACATCTACTCCCATTCTATCTCTTTATCTATTTTTTTCAATACTTTCTTTATTTCTTCATTTGTATATCCTTTATAATATAGAAACCTTGCTACTTTCGTTAAGGCTTCATTTTCATTTTTATTTCCTTTTAATTTCTTAATGGCTAAATTATATGCATTGTTTAACATTTTATCTTCATCAAAATTAATCTTTTCAACTATGTTATTATTTACCCCCTTTAATTTTAACTCATTTATTATTCTTAATTTACCTAACTTATTCATATTTATTTTCTTTCTTACATATTTATTCGCATATTTAAAATCATCAATCAACCCATAATCCTCAAGCTTATTAATAATAATTTCTATACTTTTTTCACTATACCCTTTTTGTTTTAATTTATCAATAAATTCTTTTTTTGAATAATCCTTTACATTCAACAAATTTAAAGCATATCTATATCCTTTATTTATTTCACATTTCTGTATTAATATCGATAATTCATTCTCACTTATGGTTCTATCAATTTTTATATCATACTTTATTATATCCTCCAATTCAGCCGAAAAACTATATGTTCCATCTATGTATATATTATATCTTTCACTATTTTTCTTTTGTTTTTCAATCCCTGTTATTTGCATTCTAACAACTCCTTTATAATCGAAAATAAACATCCCTTTTGGGATGTTTATTAAATACTACTCTTCAATTTTGTTATCTAAATTTGCATTAATTACTGAATTTGCAATAGGAAGATTATATTTTTGTCTAATTGTATTTTCAATTTCTAAAGCTATTTGAGGATTTTCCTTTAAATAATTTTTAGCATTTTCTCTTCCCTGACCAAGCTTTATATCTTTATAAGAGAACCAAGCTCCACTCTTTTGTATTATGTTATTATTTACTGCTACGTCTAAAATATTTCCTTCTTTTGATATACCTTCACCATACATTATATCAAATTCTGCTTGCTTAAAAGGAGGTGCCACTTTATTTTTTACTACCTTTACTCTTGTTCTGCTTCCTAAGACATCTTCACCATGTTTTATTGAATCTATTTTTCTAACATCTAACCTTACAGATGCATAAAATTTTAATGCTCTACCTCCAGGAGTTGTCTCTGGACTACCAAACATTACACCTACTTTTTCTCTTAATTGATTTATAAAAATGGCTACGCACTTTGACTTATTTATCGCACCAGCTAATTTTCTTAATGCTTGTGACATAAGTCTTGCTTGTAATCCTACAAAGGCATCTCCCATTTCACCTTCAATTTCAGCCTTTGGTACTAATGCAGCAACAGAGTCAATAACAATAACATCAATAGCACCAGATCTTACTAATGCTTCAGCTATTTCAAGTGCTTGCTCTCCAGTATCTGGTTGAGATACAACTAAATTTGATACATCAACACCAAGCTTTGTTGCATATGTAGGATCTAATGCGTGTTCTGCATCTATAAAGGCTGCTGTTCCTCCATTTTTTTGTGCTTCAGCAACTATATGAAGAGCTACTGTTGTTTTACCTGATGATTCTGGTCCATATATTTCTACTATTCTTCCTCTTGGGACTCCTCCAATTCCTAATGCTATATCTAAATCAAGAGAACCTGTTGAAATAGCTTCAACATTTAACTTTGAATTTTCACCTAACTTCATTATTGAACCTTTTCCAAATTGTTTTTCAATTTGGCTTAATGCTAATTCCAATGCTTTTTGTTTTTCGTTCATATTTTATCCTTCCTTTCCCGAACATCTGTTCTTATTATATAACATTTTTTTCTTATGGTCAATATTATTATTTTTTATTTATTATCAATTTTGATATTGTCATTTATTATATAATAGTATATTAAATAAAAGGAATAAGAGTAAAAATTTAATTACCCTTATTCCTTTGAATTTATAAATTTTCTATTTTTTTTAATATAATCTATACCCGAAATAATTGTTATAATGGTTGCTATATACATCAAATATATGTATATATTAAATTCTTTATATTTTAACTCAATTAGAGCAGCAATTATTGCTATAATTTGAGTAACAGTCTTAAATTTTCCCCAGTTGCTTGCAGCAATAACATTCCCTTCAGAAGCAGCCACCGCTCTTAATCCTGTTATTGCAAATTCACGAGCAAGAATTATCACAACAAGCCAAGACGGTATTATCTGACGTTCTACTAAAGCAACTAATGCAGCAGTAACTATAAGCTTATCAGCTAATGGATCTAAGAATTTTCCGAATTTAGTTATTTGATTTCTATTTCTTGCTATATACCCATCTAAACTATCAGTTAAAGCTGCTATTATAAATATTATTGTTGCAATCCAATTACCATATGGTATTTTAACTAATAGAAAAAATAAAAATAGTGGAACTAAAAATATTCTTGATATTGTTATCTTATTTGCTAAATTCATTAACATCAACTCCTAATAAATCATAATTATAAGCCTTTGTTATTTTTACACTAACAATATCACCTCTATTATAATCTTTACTTGCATCAAAATAAACTGTTTGGTCAATCTCTGGAGCATCAGCATATGTTCTTCCAAAATACATTCCTTCGTTTGTTTTACCATCAATAATTACATTAACATCATATCCAATTAATTTCATATTTTTCTCTAAAGCAATTTTGCTTTGGATTTTCATTAATTTTTCTTTTCTATAAGTTTTAACTTCATCACTTATTTGATTATCAAGCAATGCTGCTCTTGTACCTTCTTCCTGTGAATATTCAAAAATACCAACTCTATCCAATTTATATTCCTTTATAAAATCAACTAATTCATTAAAATCATCATCAGTTTCATTTGGAAAAGCTACTATCAATGAAGTTCTAATTATTGCATCAGGAATGTTTTTTCTTATATTATCTATTACATTTAATATTTTTTGCTTTGTTGTCCTTCTATTCATTAACTTTAATATTTTATCGCTTATATGTTGTATTGGTATATCAAAATATCTACATATTTTTTGACTATTTTTTATAGTTTCTATAAGTTCATCATCTATCTCCTCTGGATATGAATACATTACCCTTATCCATTCTATACCTTCAATTTTTTCAATTTCCTTTAATAACATTGACAATGATTTCTTTTTATATATATCTATTCCATACATAGTTGTATCTTGTGCAACAATAATTAATTCTTTAACACCTATATTTGCTAATTGTTTTGCTTCTTTTAATATATCTTCAATTTTTCTGCTTCTATATCTACCTCTTAATTGAGGAATTATGCAGTAACTACAATTGTTATTACATCCTTCAGCAATTTTTAAATATGCATAGTGATTAGGAGTAGATAAAATCCTTTCATTATATTCTAAATTATAATTTATATTTCCTACTTTTACAATCTTATTATTTCCTTTTAATATATTATTAACAACTTCAACTATATTTTGATAATTACCTGTACCAACCACTGCATCTAATTCCGGCATTTCATTAAGTAAATCTTGCTTATATCTTTCTGCCATACATCCAGTTGCTATAACAGCTTTACACTTACCCTCTTGTTTGTTTTGTGCCATTTCCAATATTGTTTCTATTGATTCCATCTTAGCAGATTCTATAAAACCACAGGTATTAACTATAATAATATCTGCAATTTTTTCATCGTTCACAATCTCAAATCCATTTTCCTTCAATTCGTGTAGCATAACCTCTGCATCAACTCTATTCTTATCACATCCTAATGAAATCAATCCAACTTTGTATTTCATCAAAATCAACTCCTTTTCTATTTCCTGGGTAATTATTGCTAATTATTTAATATTATCTCCTTATTACTTATTCTTACTCCATTTTTATTTATTTTACTTCTTTTATTATATTTTGATTTTATACGACAAAAATCAACCTCATATATTTTATAATATATGAGGTTGATTTACAATATGTATTAATATTTTTCTACATCTTGTTTAGAAATTAGTACTTGTCTTGGTTTACTTCCTTCTTGTTTACCTATTATTCCCCGCAATTCCATTTCCTCAATTAACCTCGCTGCTCTATTAAATCCTATTCTAAGTCTTCTTTGTAACATTGATGCTGATACCTGCCCACTTTCAACCGCAATATTTATTGCTTCATCTAAAAGTTCATCTTCAAACTCTCCATTACCATCTGATGAACTATTAATATTTTTTTCAATATCATCTATTATCTCTTCTTTATAGTCTGTACTACTATTATTCTTTAGATACGATACAATATTTTCAACTTCCTTATCAGAAATAAAAGCACCTTGAATTCTTATGGGTTTACTCTCACCAATTGGCATAAAGAGCATATCTCCTCTTCCTAATAATTTTTCAGCACCAGCCATATCTAATATAGTTCTTGAATCAACTTGACTTGATACTGCAAAAGCAATTCTTGAAGGAATGTTGGCTTTTATAACACCAGTTATTACATCAACAGATGGTCTTTGTGTAGCAATTACCAAATGCATACCTGCTGCTCTTGCCATTTGAGCAAGTCTACATATTGCATCTTCTACATCATTAGGGGCTACCATCATTAAATCTGCTAATTCATCAATTATTATGACAATCTGTGGTAACTTTTTGTTTGAATCAATTTCTTCCATCAATTTATTATAACCTTCAATATTCCTTACATTATTTTCAGCAAACAATTTATATCGCTGAGTCATTTCATTTACTGCCCAGTAAAGTGCAGACGCTGCTTTTTTAGGTTCTGTTACTACCGGTATTAATAAATGCGGTATTCCATTATAAACTGATAATTCAACAACTTTAGGATCAATAAGTAACATCTTTACATCATTAGGAGATGATTTATATATAATACTTGTAATCAAAGTATTTATACAAACACTTTTTCCTGAACCTGTTGCACCTGCTATCAGTAAGTGAGGCATCTTAGATAAATCTGTTACGATGCATTTACCTGTTATATCTTTTCCTAATGCAAAAGATAGATTTGATTTGAATTCTATAAATTCCCTTGATTCTAATACCTCTCGTAATGTTACTGGGACAACTTCCTTATTAGGAACTTCTATTCCAACTGCAGATTTACCTGGAATAGGTGCTTCTATTCTTACCGATGATGCTGCTAAATTTAAAGCTATATCATCCGCTAAATTTACTATCCTGCTAACTTTAACACCTGCATTTGGTTGTATCTCATATCTTGTTACAGACGGTCCTCTATTTACCTGAATTACCTTTGCATCAACTCCAAAGCTATTTAATGTATCCTCTAATAGTTTTGCATTTTGTAATAATTCCTTCTTATCCTGTAATTGCCCTTTATATTTATTTTCACAAAGAAGCTCTAATGGTGGAAATTTATAATCAATTAAATTGTTTTTCCCTTTACTTATCTCTTCATTTAGATTATCTACTGCTGTTTCCTTCTCTTTTTTATCAATCTGATCTTGTTTTAAATCTTTAGTATCCTTTAAAAAATCAACTATTTTTATTTTTTTATCTATTTTTTCTATATTTTCTTTAATATCCTTTACAACAACACTATCTTTATTATCATATTTTTTATTTTCATTTTTATCAGCTTCATCTATAACTATTTCTTTTTTATTTTTCATTTTTACAAACATCAATTTAATATAAGTAATTAAAGGTATTAATATTGATCTCTCTGTTATTAATAAAATAAGTATAATCGATATACATACTAATATGATATATGTACCTACTTTTCCAAAAGCATATATCATTGGTGTTGCCAATAATTCACCTATAATTCCGCCACCTTTATTATCAATTCCGTTCAAATATGAATCCTTTAATTTATTTAAAAACTTCCCATTAGTGTTTTCTGAGGAATATGGTGCTGTTAACATAACATTTATTATGTATAATAATAATGATATATAGTAAAATTTGTTATTAACCTTAATCTTACCCTTCTTTATTATAAATATAAGGCCTACAAATAAAAAATATAACGGAAATATGTAGGCACCAAGTCCAAACATTCCCAATATAAAATCTCTAATAATTATTCCCGCAATGCCTGTAGGCTTAATATAGATGCTTAAACCAATAATTAAAGAAATACCAAAAATGACAACACCATATATTTCTTTTTTAATGTTATTATTGTTTTTATTTGCAATCGTCTTATTTTTCCTTGCCATCCTATCACCTCTTAAACTTTCTCCTATTTAGAAATATAACATATTAACAAAAAAAAGCAAATGCTATTTTATGCATTTGCTCTATCAACCATATCTCTAAGTTTTTTATATGCTTCGCCGATTCCGCCAACTTCATCTATTAACCCTAATTCAACTGCCTGATTACCTATTAGTATGGTGCCCATATCATTTAAAAGCTCATCTGTCTCAAGCATTAACTCTCTTAACTTTTCTTTAGAAACTTTACTATTTCTTGTGATAAAACTTAATATCCTATCCTGCATTTTTTGAAAATAGGCAAATGTTTGTGGAACTCCTATGACTAATCCATTCATTCTTATAGGATGTATTATCATTGTAGCTGTTGGTGATATAAATGAATAGTCGGTCGCTACTGCAAGAGGAACTCCTATACTATGTCCACCACCAACTACAAGTGAAACAGTTGGTTTTGTAATACTGTTTATCATTTCAGCTATCGCAAGTCCTGCTTCAACATCCCCTCCCACAGTATTTAAAATAACCAAAAGTCCTTTTATATTAGGGTTCTCCTCAACATTAACAAGTTGAGGAAATATATGTTCGTATTTTGTTGATTTAGTTTGAGGAGGTAATACTGTATGTCCTTCTATCTGTCCTATAATCGTCATAGTAAAAATGTCAGAAGCAAATGGTGCTGGAGGATAATTGCCTAATTCTTTTATATTTTCAACTTCATTAGTGTCCTTTTTGTTTTTATTATCATCAAGCTCTTCATTTTTTATTATAAAACTCATACCATCACCTCTTTATTAGTCTAACCAACATAAAATTAATTTATAATCCTTTAAACTAACAAGTGATAAAAATTATCCTCTTTTATTAGTAGACAATAAATATAAATTGACTAAATTTTTATATACAAAAATTATACGCTTTGAAGAAATTCACTATAAAAATAAATAGCAATAGTAAAGGTCCCTACAATTCAATGTAGAGACCTCTTAAATATTATTACAAATCAAATGCCTCGTGTAGAGCTTTTATAGCTGATTCAGTATCTTCTTCCTTAACTAAGCACCATATAGTTGTATGTGAATCCGCAGTTTGTAATACCTTTATATTTCTCTCCTTCAATGCCTTTAGTATTTTTGCCATAATTCCAGGTGTACCACGCATTCCATTTCCTATAACTGCTATTTTACTACAATTTGACACCACTTTATATTTTATTTTTAGCATATCTAATATCTTTATGACACTTTCTTCTTGTTTTGAATTTACTGTAAACACTCTATAATCTGGAAATACATTTATTAAATCAATACTTATTTTATTATTTGCCAATACTTCAAAAATATCATCAGCATTTTGGCAACTTTCATCATATTCTATACTAATTTGTGATCTTGATGACATATGTGTTATACCAGTTATAATCCTTCCAATATTATCACGTGAAATTGTAATAAGCGTTCCTCTACTATCACTCATTGTATTTTTTATATATACAGGTATATTTGACTTCATGGCATACTCAACAGCTCTTGGATGAATAACTTTAGCTCCTTGATCTGCAAACTGAAAGACTTCATTATAGCTCATAGTTTCAATTAAATGTGCGTTGCTAACTATTCTTGGATCAGCAGTCATAATACCATCTACATCTGTATATATCTCTACAAAATCAGCTTTTAATGCAGCGCCAAGTGCTGTACCTGTTATGTCACTACCTCCTCTACCCAATGTTGTAATTTCACCACTTTGAGTCATACCTTGAAAACCAGCCACAACAGGAATATAACCATCATTTATAGTGTTAATAATTCTATTTGTATCTATTCTTAAAATTTCAGCATTTCCAAAGTTATCATTTGTTACAATTCCAGCCTGTCCCCCAGTTAAAACCCTTACCTTTAATCCTCTTTTTGATAAAACTTCTGATAACACAACGCAAGAAATAATCTCACCACAAGACATCAATATATCATATTCTCTCTTTTCTAAATATGTTTTTTCATTATCAAGCAGTGATAGTAGTGTATCAGTTGCATAGGGATCACCCTTTCTACCTATCGCTGAAACAACTACAACGGGCTTATATCCCCTTTTTATTGCATCTAATACTTTGTCTGCAACCATTTCTCTTCTTTGATGTGTTGAAACAGAAGTGCCTCCAAACTTTTGAACAATAATTTTCATAGCAGGGCCTCCTATAGCTATTTGATAACACTACTATATAATACTAATTATATTTAAAATCTGTTATCAAAATTTAGTCTTTAAATCAAAAAGAATCGTTTTAGCAAATACATTTATTCTCTTATTCCAAGGAATCTCCATATAATCTCTATTCTTAAATGAAAATAGTGAAAAATTTGATGCTGTAATTAAGCTTTCAATCTCACCCGTTAACCTATTAAAAACAATATCACAGTCACCAATTGTGCCAAATTTACTTCCTTCAGATACATCAATAATTTCAAGTTCCATCAAATCCGAAAATCTTTTACTCATACACTCATCCCCCTTTACTATATAATTATATGAAAAAAGATGGTTTATAGACCTGTTGATCCAAAACCATCTTCTCCTCTTAATGTACAATCTAAATTTTCTAATTCCTCTATCTCTGGAATAACAACTTGATTTATTACCATTTGAGCAATTCTATCTCCCCTTTTTACCACAAAGGGTTCCTTACCTAAATTTATTATAATCACACCTATTTCACCTCTATAGTCACTATCAATTGTACCAGGTGAATTAACTAATGCTATACCATTCTTTAGAGCCAAGCCACTTCTTGGTCTAATTTGTGCTTCATATCCCTTTGGTAAACTTATTGAAATTCCTGTTGGTATAAGATTTATTTCCATAGGCTTAATAACCAAATCCTCTTCTACATTTGCATATAAATCCATACCACAGGATCCTTCAGTCATAAACTTCGGAAGTGGCAAATCTTTAGCATTTTCAAGTCTTTTTATCTTAAGCTTCATTTTCTACCCCCAAATCAACTTTTTATATTTTTCTTCTTCAACATTTTTGCCAACTATTGCAGCTGACTTAATTCCATTAGAGAATATTTTATCAATTATTCTTCTAATATCTTCTTCTGTTATTTTATCTATTTTGCTTAAAACTTCAGAAGGTTCGTATACCTTATTTTGTAATAAAAGTGACTTACCCATACTAAACATTCTATTTGCAACACTTTCTAAACCTAAAATATAATTACCCTTGAGTTGTTCTTTTGCTTTAAGTATTTGTTCTTTATCTATACCTAATCTACATAAATTGTTTATTTCCTCTTTAATATATGAAATTGCTCTTTCTACATGATTCTCATTTAAAGCAAAATATATGTTGAAGGAACCACAATTTATATATGATGATGGGAAAGAATATATAGTGTATACTAAACCATTTTCCTCCCTTAATCTTTGGAATAAACGTGAACTTGTTCCTCCTCCAAAATAATTGTTTATTGCTGACAATGTATATATTTCTTCATTTCCAAGCTCAATTCCATCTAAAGATAATCCAATATGTACCTGTTCAATATCCTTTTGTTTTACCAATATACTATTATTAACTTTTGGAGAAGAAATACTTAAGTCTTGTAATTCATCCGAATGATTTTTGTTAAAATAACTTTCTAATTTTTCTATAACTTTATCTTTTTCAAAGTTACCTGCAATTGCAATGACAATGTTTTTATAATTGTATGTTCTTCTCATATAACTTAATATTTTTTCTTTAGACATATTATCAATAGTATAGTGTGTTCCTAAAATTGTATATGATAAACTATCTCCATCCCAAGTAGCCTTAGATAATAAATCACCAACTAAATCCTCTGGAGAGTCTTCATACATATTTATTTCTTCTTTAATTACACCTTTTTCCTTCTCTATATCATATTTATTCATATTTGCATTTAACAACATATCCATTAAAACATCGATTGCTATGTCTATATGTTGGTCTATCATTTTTACATAATAGCAAGTTGCTTCTTTACTTGTAAAAGCATTTATTTGTCCTCCAAGCCCCTCTATATCCTCTGCAATTTGTTTAGCTGTTCTATTTTGAGTTCCCTTAAACATCATATGTTCTATAAAATGAGATATGCCATTAATTTCTTTACTTTCATATCTTGAACCACTTTTTACCCACACACCAACGCTAACAGAATTAACATAAGGTATATGTTCTAAAACTACGCGTATTCCATTATTTAAATTTAAAACTTGATACATATTAACCTCCTGTATATAACTAAAAATTAGGTTTTAGTTCTTCTACATATATTATGCGGCTTAATTTTAATAAATATCTAACTTCCCAAACTTTATAAAGGATTAATTAACTATACGTTATAAAAAAAGGCTTATAATAAGCCTTATTCTTTGTCCTTATCTTTTTTTTCTTCTTTTTTAATTGCATCTTTTCTTGATAGGTTTATTCTTCCTTGATTATCAATTTCTGTTACCTTAACTAATATTTCATCTCCAACATTTACAACGTCTTCTACCTTATTCACTCTCTCGTGAGCTAACTTTGAAATATGTACTAATCCCTCTTTACCTGGAAGAATTTCAACAAATGCACCAAATTGAGTTATTCTATTAACTCTACCTAAGTAAATCTCTCCAACCTGTACATCCTTTGTTATTCCTTCAATTATTTTCTTAGCCCTTTCACCTGATTCAATATTTGGTGCACAAATATATAATCTACCATCATCTTCTGTATCTATTTTTACACCTGTATCTGCTATTATCTTTTTAATTGTCTTTCCACCTGGTCCTATAACATCTCTTATTTTATCTGGATCTATTAGCATATGTATTATTCTTGGTGCATATTTTGAAAGCTCTTTTCTTGGTTCAGCTATAGTTGATAGCATTGTATCTAATATTTTTAATCTTGCTTCTCTTGCTTGCATAATAGCCCTTTTAATAACATCCTCTGGTAATCCCTTTATTTTTGTATCAACTTGGATAGCTGTAATTCCTTTTTCTGTACCTGCTACTTTAAAGTCCATATCACCAAAGAAATCTTCAATTCCTTGTATATCAGTTAATATCTCTGCTTTTGTTAATTCTTCGTCTGTAACAAGTCCCATAGCTATTCCTGCAACTGGCCTTTTAATTGGAACTCCCGCATCCATTAAAGCAAGTGTACTTGCACAAACACTGGCTTGCGATGTTGAACCATTTGAGCTTAAAACTTCAGAAACTAATCTTATAGTATATGGGAATTCATCTTCGGGTGGTATTACAGGTTCTAATGCTCTTTCTGCTAAGGCACCATGACCAATCTCTCTTCTTCCAGGACCTCTCAAGAATTTAACTTCACCCGTTGAATATGGTGGAAAATTATAATGGTGCATATAACGCTTAAATTCTTCATCACCAAGTCCATCAAGTATTTGTACATCACCAAGTGCTCCTAAAGTTGCTGCTGTCAATACTTGTGTTTGTCCACGTTGGAATAATCCTGAACCATGTGTTCTTGGTAATATACCTACTTCACAGTATAAAGGCCTTATTTCATTAAACATTCTTCCATCAGGTCTTCTCTTCTCTTCTAAAATCATCTTTCTTACATGTTCCTTCATTATTCTATACATAACATCGTCTATATCTTTTTCAGCATCTTCAAAGACTTCAGCAAAATGAGCAAATACTTCTTCTTTAACTAAATCAACCTTTTCTTGTCTTTCTTGTCTATCTGTATATTGCATTGCTTCCCATAATTTATCAGTAGCATATTCCCTAACAGCAGTCTCAATTTCATCTGGAACTTTATAAAGTTGAGGTATTCTTTTTTCCTTACCACATTTTTGTGTAACTTCTTCTTGGAATTTTATCATTTCCTGACACGCATTAAAACCAAACATTATAGCATTAAACATATCTTCTTCTGGTATTTCTTGCCCACCAGCTTCTATCATCATTACTCTTTCCTTTGTTGCTGATACTATTAAATGTAGATCACTCTCTTCTCTTTCCTTTGCTGTTGGATTAACTATAAAATTTCCATTAATTCTTCCTACTAAAACTGCTGCACAAGGGCCTTCAAAAGGTATGTCTGAAATACATAAAGCAAGAGATGCCCCATTCATTGCAACAATTTCTGGTGGATTGTCAGGGTCTACTGATAGAACAGTACAAATAACTTGAACATCATTTCTATAACCCTTTGGAAATAATGGTCTGATTGGTCTATCTATCGCTCTTGCCGATAATATTGCCTTTTCTGTTGGCTTTCCCTCTCTCTTTATAAAACCTCCAGGTATCTTACCCACTGCATATAATCTTTCTTCATAATCAACACTTAATGGGAAAAAGTCTACCCCTTCCTTTGGTTCTTCTGATGCATTTGCTGTAACTAAAACAACAGTTTCACCATAGCTAAATAAAACTGCTCCATTTGATAGTAATGCATATTTTCCAATATCTGCTTTTACTTCTCTACCAGCGATGTTTGTCGTAAAAATATTATGCATCTAATAGCCTCCCTTCTTATTCCTCTTTTATTATTATTTCATAAAAATTATAATTTAAACATTTCTTACAATAATATTATACCATATATTGCACATTTAGAAACAGGTTTAAAAAATAGAGCGGATTTTCCGCTCTATTTTTTAAGTTATTATTTTCTAATTCCTAAATCTCGAATTAGTTGACGATACTTTTCAAGGTCAGTCTTCATTAGATAGTTTAATAGACCTCTTCTCTTACCAACCATCTTTAAAAGACCTCTTCTTGAATGATGGTCTTGCTTATGAACCTTTAAGTGTTCAGTTAGATGATTAATTCTTTCTGTTAAAAGTGCAATTTGTACTTCAGGAGAACCAGTATCTCCTTCATGTCTCTTGTACTTGTTGATAATTTCTTGCTTAATTGTCTTATCCATTGTTACACCTCCTAAATTATTAACCCCTTGTGCAAGGTTAACGCCGGTGCTACGATAACTTTGCACAGGTTACAGACAAATTATATCAAAAGTATTGTTAATTGTAAATACATATTTTTATAAGTTTCTTGCTATAATAATATCTTCTTGTATCCTCTTCTTGAGATTAATTATGCTATCAAACTTCTGTTCATCTCTAATAAATCTCACAAATTTAACCATTATTTCCTTACCATATAAATTTATGTTTGTATTAAATAGGTGAGTCTCTAATACTTTTTGTTTTCCATTAAATGTTGGTTTAATACCTATATTTGATATAGAAGAATACTCCTTACCATTTATTACTGTTTTAGTTGCATAAACACCATTTCTAAGTGCAATTCTGTCATCAACATAGATATTGGCTGTTGGATACCCCATTTCTCTTGCTATTTGGTTTCCTTTTTCAACAGCTCCATAAATACTAAATTCATATCCTAAAAGTTCATTAGCTTCTATTATTAACCCTTTCTCTAACTTTTCTCTAATTACTGAGCTGGAAACTTTAAATCCATTTATTTTTATTTCATCAACAACATCTAAAGAATACCCATAATTATTTCCATATATTTTTAATAAATTAATATTACCTTTTGCCTTTTTACCAAATTTATAATCAAAACCACATATAGCCTTTTTTATACCAATGTTATTTTTTAAAAACTCTATAAAATCTTCTGGTTCAAGATTTAGCAATTCCCTATTTGTCTTTAATAATACAAGATAATCAGGGTCAAGTTCTTCAATTAATTTTATTTTGGTTTTGTTTTCAGTTATTATGCTATGCTTTTTATCTGGATATAAAAATTCATCAGGATCTTGTTCAAAAGTCAATACTACACTTTTAGTTTTATTAATTTTTGTATCCAATACTGCTCTTTTTATTATTTCCCTATGTGCAATATGCACCCCATCAAACATCCCCAAAGCAACTGTAGTATTATAATCAAATAAAATATTTCTAAAATCTTCATTAATTATCTTCATACAAAACACCTTATATTAATATTTTATCAGGTTTAAGTCTATTTTTTTGAATTATACCTATGCCTAAAAAGGTTTCATTATTACTATATATCCTATAGTATTTATCCTCTAAATTCATTTCTAAAAAGGCCCCATTTAAAAACTTTTTAGTTTGATTTTCATTTAATTTAATTATGGGATATTCAAGAACACCGTCAATAGTTAACATAATATTTTTTATGTTTTCTATTGTTATATCATCTAATAAGACTGAATTATCAATTGTAAATTTTCCAGATTTTGTTCTTAAAAGAAAACTCATATATGCACCAAATCCAACTTTTTTACCTAAATCATTGCATAGGCTTCTAATATATGTTCCCTTTGAACAATGTATCTTTAATAGTGCACTTTTTTTAGATACTTCCAATATATCTATACTATATATATTAACCTTTCTACTTGGAATTTCAAAGGATTCCCCTTTCCTTGCCAATTCATAGGCCCTTTGTCCATTTATTTTTATTGCTGAATATGTTGGAGGAGTTTGTTCTATTTCACCTACAAACTCATCTGTAACCTTTTTTAATTCATTATACTCTAATTCAAAATCATTATTGTACTCTTCTATAATTTTTCCATATTTATCAAATGTATCAGTAACTTTCCCAAACGTTACTTCACATATATAGGTTTTATCTTGTGAAGTTATATACTCAACAATTTTTGTAGCCTTTCCAATACATATAGGCAGCACCCCTGCAGCACCTGGATCTAATGTTCCTGTATGTCCTATTTTTTTTATATTTAATCTTTTTCTTAAGAAGGATACTACATCGTGTGAAGTCATTCCTGGTGGCTTTAGAATATTAATTATTCCATTCATTATATTTCACCCAAGCCTTTTTTATTTCATCAATTAATTCATTTTCAATTTCATCTATTGATTTATTCTTGATTGTGCAGCCTGCTGCTTTTATGTGTCCTCCTCCTCCATATTTTAAAGCAATATCTTTTACATCGAAATAATCCTTAGATCTAAAACTAATTTTATAGGTATCTATATCAACTTCTTTTATTAAAATTCCTACCTCAACACTTTCTATATCCCTAACTATATTAACAAGTTCACCAGCTTCATCTTCCTTTGCTTGACATTCTTCTAACATTTGTTTTGTAAGCTTCATTGTGGCTACTTTGCCATCTAAATAAATCTTTAATGTAGATGTAACCTTAGAAATTAATTTTATACCGTTTAATGTTTTTAAATCCATTATCCTGTAATAGATATTTGTAAAACTTATTCCTGTATCTATAAGATCGGCTACTATCCTCATTGTCTTTGATGATGTATTAGAAAATTTAAAGCCTCCTGTATCAGAAACAATAGATGTGTAAAGGCATTCAGCAATTTCATTTGTAATTTTATAATTAAGATTTTTATACAATTCAAATAAAATTTCTCCAACACTCGATGCCTTTGCATCAATTATATTTATATTACCAAAGCTATTATTTGTTATATGATGGTCAATATTAATTATTATATCCGTTTTATTTAACAAATCTTTGCATTCACCTAATCTATCCTCATCACCACAATCTAAAACAAACAAGCAATCATACCTGCTGTTTGACTGACTAATATTTTTCATATTATAAAAGCCGTTTAAATATGAAAATTTATAAGGAGCTTGGCCTTCAACAAAAACATCAACATTTTTATTCAAATCTATTAATAAATTATAAAGACTAAGAATAGACCCCATACTATCACCATCTGGTGAAGTATGGGATACTATTGCAAAGTTATTTAGGGAGTCAATAATTTTTTTTAGTTCTTCAAGCTTATTCATTTTTGTTTATCTCCCTTAATATGTCATTTATTTTCATACTATATTCAATTGATTCATCAAGCTCAAAAATCAATTCTGGAGTATATCTAATTTTAATCCTATTGCCAAGTTCCTTTCTTAAAAAACCTGATGCACTTTTTAAGCCTTCAATGCAGCTTTTTTTAGATTCATTATCCGCAAATACGCTAACATAAACCTTTGCATATCTTAAGTCCTTAGTTACATCTACGTGTGTAATTGATGTTAAAGGTGGAATTCTTGGATCCTTTAACTCATTTTGAACTATATTACTCAAAACCTTTCTTACTTCCTCTGAAAGTCTTGTATTCCTTTCAAATGCCATATAAATGCACCTCTTTACTTTCTTTCAACTTCTTTCATTGTATAAGTTTCAAAAACGTCTCCCTCTTTAATATCATTAAATCTTTCTATTGTTAAGCCACATTCATATCCAGCAGCAACTTCCCTAACGTCATCTTTAAATCTCTTTAATGATGATATCTTTCCTTCATAAATCACTATTCCATTTCTTATAACTCTTATGCTATCATTTCTATTAACTTTACCATCTTCAACATAACATCCTGCAATTGTTCCAACTGATGAAACCTTAAATGTTTGTCTAACCTGTAATCTTGCAGTAACAACTTCTGTAAACTCAGGATCTAACATACCCTTCATTGCTGCTGTTATATCATCAATTGCTTCATAAATTATTCTATATGTTTTTATTTCAACACTTTCCTTTTCTGCCAATTGTCTTGCCATTCCATCTGGTCTTACATTAAATCCAATTATTATTGCATTAGATGCTGAAGCAAGTGATACGTCAGTTTCAGTAATAGCACCTACAGCTCCATGTATAACTTTAACCTTCACTTCATCATTTGATAACTTCTCTAATGATTGTCTAATAGCTTCTACTGAACCCTGTACATCTGCCTTTACAATAATGTTAAGAACTTTAACTTTTCCTTCTTTAATTTGTGAGAAAAGATCCTGTAGTGAAACTTTTGCGTTTGCAGCAAACATCTCTTCACGTTGTTTTTCTTTTCTTATTTCTGCAATCTCACGTGCAGTTTTTTCATCGGCAACAACATAGAATTTTTCACCAGCATTTGGTACTTCAGAAAGTCCTAAAATTTCAACAGGCATTGATGGGCCCACTTTAGTAACCTTTCTACCCTTATCATCAATCATCGCTCTAACTTTGCCGTATGCTGTTCCTGCAACAACAGCATCTCCAACCTTCAATGTTCCTGCTTGTATAAGAGCAGTTGCAACTGGTCCTCTACCTTTATCAAGCTTTGACTCAATAATTGTACCCTTTGCTGCTCTGTTTGGATTTGCCTTTAACTCTTGCATTTCAGCAACAAGTAAAATCATTTCAAGTAATGTATCAATCCCTTGATGTGTATGAGCTGAGACAGGTACACATATAGTATCTCCACCCCAGTCCTCAGCAATTAATCCGTATTCTGTTAATTCCTGCTTTACTCTATCTGGGTTAGCACCTGATTTATCAATTTTATTAATAGCAACAATTATTGGAACGTTTGCTGCCTTTGCGTGGTTTATTGCCTCAATAGTTTGTGGCATAACACCATCATCAGCTGCTACAACTAATATAGCAATATCAGTAACCTTTGCACCTCTTGCTCTCATTGCAGTAAAAGCTTCGTGACCTGGTGTATCTAAAAATACTATCTTTTGTCCATTTACATCAACACTGTAGGCACCTATGTGTTGTGTTATTCCTCCTGCTTCATGAGCAGCAACCCTTGAATTCCTTATCGCATCAAGTAATGAAGTTTTTCCATGGTCAACGTGTCCCATTACTGTTACAACAGGAGGTCTTGGAAGCATATCTTCAGCACTATCCTCAAAATCATTTATTAATACCTCTTCCTTTTCTTTAACCTGCTCCATCTCAAGTAGTATATTGTATTCTTCTGCTATTTTCTCTGCCACTTCAAAGTCTATTTCGTGATTAATCGAAGCCATAACACCCTTTAAAATTAATTTCTTTATTATTTCCGCAGCTGGCTTCTTAATCTTTTGAGCAAAATCACCAACTTTTATTGTTGGAGGAATAACAACAATTCCTACTTCCTCTTCATCATTTTTATTTTTTTCCTTAATTTGAGTTTGTTTAATTTTTTCACTTCTTGTTTTTTTTCTTATTTTTTCGTTCTTTGTATAATTATCATCCATTAATCCTAAATCATCAAATTCATTTACTTCATTGTGTTCTTCTGTTTTTATTGTTTCATTCTTTTCTTCACTTGATTCTTTTTGTTTTTTACCATTTAACTCTTCAATATACTCTTTTATTATATTAGCATCTTCTCCTTCAATCACGCTCATATGATTTTTAACCTCTATGCCAAACTCATTATATAGTAGTTCTATTACTTCCTTACTTGATTTATTTATTTGCTTTGCTAATTCATAAACTCTAATCTTTGACAATACTGTCACCCCCACTGTTATTTTCTTTTATCTTTTTTATAAAAGCTTCTGCAAAATTATTATCTTTAATCGATAAAACCGATCTCATTGACTTACCTATATAGTAACCAATATTCTCTTTTTCTCCAAAAATTAGATAAGGCACGCCAAAATTTTTTGCCATACTAATAAATTTCTTTTTTGTATTTTCACTTGCATCCTTAGATATAATTAAAAGCTTACACTTACCTTTCTTTATGTCTATTTCAACACCATCATCGCCAGAAGTTAGATTGCCTGACCTTTGAATAAGACCAAGAAAATTATATAATTTATTGTCCACTCTCTAATTCCTCCTTTAGCTTTTCATAAACCTCAGGAGATATTGTTACTTCTAATGCCCTTTCAAACTTTTTTGCCTTATATGCCTTTTCAAAACATTCTACATTTCTGCATATATAAGCACCTCTACCTGGTGCCTTTCCTGTTAAATCAAGGTTTACTTCACCTTCTTTATTTCTAACAACCCTTATTAATTCCTTTTTAGGTTTCATTTGCATACACCCAAGACACATTCTTTGAGGAATCTTTTTAACCTTCATTTTTTATTCCTCCTTACTCAATGTTGACTTGAGATTCGCTTTTAATATCTATTTTCCATCCTGTAAGTTTTGCAGCAAGTCTTGCGTTTTGTCCTTCTTTACCTATCGCTAATGATAACTGATAATCTGGTACTACAACTCTTGCTATTCTCTCTTTTTCATCTAATATTTCTACACTTAATACCTTTGCTGGGCTTAAAGCATTTTCAATAAATTCTGCAGGATCTTTGCTCCATTTTACTATATCTATTTTTTCTCCCTTTAGTTCATTTACAACGTTCTGTACCCTAACTCCCTTTGTTCCAACACACGCTCCTGTTGGATCAACATTTTCATCCCTTGAGTAAACAGCAATTTTTGTTCTTGAACCTGCTTCTCTTGCAATACTCTTTATTTCTACTATGCCTTCATATATTTCTGGAACTTCTAATTCAAACAATCTTTTAACAAGCCCTGGATGAGTTCTTGAAATTATTATATTTGGTCCCTTAGTAGTCTTTTTTACTTCAACAACATAAAACTTTAACATATCTCCATGATTGTATGTATCATTTGGCATTTGTTCACTTGGATTTAATAATGTTTCTACCTTGCCAATATCAACAAGAACCTTATCCTTCTCTTTCTTTTGTACAACACCTGTTATAATATCATTTTCCTTTTCAACAAATTCTTCATATATTATCCTTCTCTCTTGTTCTCTTATTTCTTGAATTACACGTTGTTTTGCTACTTGAGCTGCTGCCCTTAGGAAATCTTTTGGAGTAATTTCAATATCAACTACATCATCCAAATTATACCTAACATCTATATTTCTTGCATCTTCCAAGCTTATTTCCAATAAGTTATCATAAACATCCTCTACAACTTTCTTTTGTGCATAAACATGTATTTCACCAGTTTCTCTATTTATAGTTACCTTTACATTTTGTGATGTTCCATAATTTTTTCTATAAGCAGCCACTAACGCAGATTCAAGTGCATTAAATATAGTTTCCTCATCAATCCCCTTTTCCTGAACAAGTAATTTTATAGCTTCAATTAACTCAACTGAATTCATTATTATCTCCCCTTTCCACTCAACCTAATGAAATAAATATCATCAAATTTTATATTTTTGTCTTCACCATCAACATTTAAAACTATATTATTTTCACTAAAATTTACTAATTTTCCAAATAAGGCTGTATAATTTTCATCGTTAAGCCTTACCTTAACATTTTTGTTAATAGCTCGCTTTAAAGCCTTTTCTTCTTCAATAAGTTTTAATTCACCTGGTGATGAAACCTCAAAATAATAGCTAAATTCAATTGGATCAATTTTATCTAACTCATCACTTACTCTTCTACTTATTTTAGTACAGTCGTCTAATGTAACACCTTCTTCTTTGTCTATGTAAACTCTTAAATACCATTCGCCTGATTCCTTTAAAAACTCTACATCTACAAAATCACAGCCAAACTCTTCAACTATAGGTCTTGCTATTCTTTCAACTTCATTCTCGATTTTATTGAACATCTTATCCCTCCTTTATTATTTCTATTTTTTGTATACATCAAAAAATAATTCATTATATACAAAAAACATAAATATAGAGTGGGTTTTGCCCACTCTGTGTCAAATATATTAAGCACAATATTATTATAACACCATAATAAATTTATTTCAAGTTAAAACAGAGAAAGTTGGTTAGTTTCTGGTAATCCCTTTAAACATCCATGGGAATCTAATATCTCAATGACTGTTTTTGTTGCCTTCGCTCTAATTCTTAAATCCTCCTTTGAGACAAAAGGACCTTGTTCTCTTGCTGCAACAATATTTCTTGCTGCATTTTCTCCAACACCTTGAAGAGCTCTAAATGGAGGTAATATCCCTTCTTCAGTTATTAAAAACTTTACTGAATCTGATTTATAAAGATCTACAGGTATAAATTTTAAACCTCTCTTATACATTTCAAGTGCTATTTCTAATATAGTCATTAGACCTTTTTCCTTTTGTGAAGCCGAATTTCCTAAAGATTCTATTTCTTTAATTTTGCTGATTATTGCTTTTTCACCCTTTACTATCAAGTCTGCATCGAAATCATCTGCTCTTACAGTAAAGTACGTAGCATAATATGCTTCAGGATAGTAAACCTTAAAATATGCTATTCTAACAGCCATCATAACATACGCAACTGCGTGTCCCTTTGGGAACATATATTTTATTTTATTACAAGATTGTATATACCAATCTGGTACATTGTTTTGTTTCATTACTTCAATATCTTCATCCCTTAAACCTTTTCCTTTTCTAACCCTCTCCATAATATTGAAGGCTGTTTTTGGTGGTACTCCACTATAAATTAAATATAACATTATATCATCTCTGGTACATATAACTTCTTTTAATGTAGCAAGCCCCTGTCTTATTATATCCTGTGCATTATTTAACCAAACATCTGTACCGTGGGATAATCCAGATATTCTAACTAAATCTGAAAAATTTTGTGGTTGTGTATCAATAAGCATTTGTCTAACAAATTTTGTTCCAAATTCCGGCAATCCCAATGTTCCAACTTCACAGTTTATATCTTCCTTTGTTATTCCTAAAGGTTCTGTTGATGTAAATAATTTTATAACATTTTTATCATCTAAAGGAATATCCTTAGGATCTATCCCTGTTAAATCCTGAAGCATTCTTAAAACAGTAGGATCGTCGTGACCAAGAATATCAAGCTTTAATAATCTACCACTTATAGAATGGTAATCAAAATGTGTTGTAGTAACCTCAGAATTAACATCATCCGCAGGTTTCTGTATCGGTGTAAATTCATATATTTCCTTATCTCTTGGAACTACCATAATACCACCAGGGTGTTGTCCCGTAGTTCTTTTAACACCTGTACACCCCTTTACTAACCTTTCCATTTCAGCAGATGTTGCTTTAATTCCTCTCTCCTCTAAATAGTTTTTAACAAAACCATAGGCTGTTTTTTCTGCTATAGTACCAATAGTACCTGCTCTAAATACATGGCCTTCACCAAATAACTCTTCTGTATATTTATGTGCAACCGGCTGATATTCTCCTGAGAAATTTAAGTCTATATCTGGCTCCTTATCACCTTCAAAGCCTAAAAAGACTTCAAAGGGTATATCAAAACCATCTTTCTTATATTTTGTATTACATACAGGACAATTTTTATCTGGTAAGTCAACCCCTGCTCCAACGCTTCCATCAAGAAAAAACTCAGAATTTTTGCAATTTGGGCAAACATAATGTGGTGGTAAAGGATTAACTTCTGTAATTCCACACATTGTGGCAACAAAGGAAGAACCTACAGACCCTCTGGACCCTACCAGGTAACCATCATTTAATGATTTTGCAACCAGCTTATGTGCAATTAAATACAAGACAGCATAACCATTATTAATAATTGAATTTAACTCCTTATCAAGGCGTTTTTCAACAACTTCAGGAAGTTTTTCTCCATAAATGCTATGTGCATTATCCATAGTCATTTTTCTAATTTCTTCGTCTGCTCCATCAATCTTAGGTGGGAATGTTTCTTCTGGAATCGGCTTAATCTCTTCAACTAAATCCGCAATCATATTTGGATTCTTAATAACAACTTCATAAGCCTTTTCTTCACCTAAATATTTAAATTCCTCTAACATTTCATCTGTTGTTTTAAAATATAATGGTGGCTGATTATCTGCATCATCAAATCCTTGTCCTGCCATTAGAATTCTTCTAAAATACTCATCATGTGGATCAAGAAAATGAACGTCACCTGTTGCAACAACAGGTTTTTTATACTTCTCACCTAATTCCACTATCCTTTTATTATATTCATATAATTTATCTACACTATCAACCTTTCCATTTTCATATAAAAACATATTATTTCCTATAGGTTGTATCTCTAAATAATCATAAAATTTAATTATTTCTTCTAATTCCCTTTCAGATAAATTATTTAAAATGGCCCTATATAGCTGTCCTGCTTCACAGGCAGTACCTATTATTAGTCCATCCCTCATCTGTTCAAGTAAGCTTTTAGGAATTCTTGGTCTCTTAAAGAAATAATTACAATGTGCCATAGAAATCAATTTATATAAATTGTATAGACCTTGATAGTTTTTAACTAATATAACAATATGATAGGTATCTGCCTTTTTAATATCAAAATTACCGCTATATTGTAAATTTATATCTGAAAGCTTAGAAATTTCCTTTTCCTTTAGCATATCAATAAATTTTAAAAATATATGAGCTGTTGCTTCAGCATCATCAACAGCTCTATGATGATTTTCTAAACTTATACCTAAATGTTCAGCTATTACATTAAGTTTATGTCTCTTTAAATCAGGTAACAACCATCTTGCTAAAGGAAGTGTATCTAAAATAGAATAGTTAAACGGTAAATTAAACTTTTTAAATTTTTCTCTTAAAAATCCTGTATCGAATTTTGCATTATGTGCTACTAAAACACCCTCCCCAACAAATTCTATGAATTTTGGAAGTATATCTATAATTGTTTCTTTATCCATTACCATTTCATTAGTGATGCCAGTAAGTTTTTGTATTTCTTCAGATATATGTCTCTCAGGATTAATTAATACAGAAAATCTATCTACAATCTGGTAATTTTTAATTTTAACAGCACCAATTTCTATTATTTCATCTGTCTGTGGATTAAAACCTGTAGTCTCTATATCAAATACAATAAATTCTCCATCTAAAGAACAATCCTTTGGATTGTAAACTATTGGTTCACCATCATCTACCAAATATCCTTCCACACCATATATAACCTTTACACCATATTTTTTTGCTGCATCCATAGCTTCTGGAAATGCCTGCACAACTCCATGATCTGTTATTGCTATTGCCTTATGTCCCCATTCTTTAGCTCTTTGGATTAGTTTTGTAGCTGAACTTACTCCATCCATTCCACTCATTTGTGTATGAAGATGTAACTCAACTCTTTTTTCTTCACAATTATCCATTCTCTTTGTTTTTTCTTTTTTATCAATAAACTTAGCCATTATTACTATTTCATTTACAAACTTATCATATGTTGCTTCACCAATTACCTTTAAATAACTTCCTTCTGAGATTTGCGATTTAATTTCATCAATTTTTTCAGGCTTTGGAAATAATTTAACTGTAATTGAGCTTGTATAATCTGTAATATAAAATGACATAATATATTTTCCATTTTTAGTTTCTTTTATATCTACTTTAAATACCTCTCCCTCAATTTCTACTATCCCAGAAGTTTCATTTATAGAAACTATTTTAGCAGAATCAGCCTTTATAGGTTTTCCATAAATATAAGGATTGTCATTATTACTATTATTGTTATTTATATTTTTATCATCAGATTCAATCTTAATTGGTATATTTTTTTCTCTAACTTCTTGTATATATTGATTTATAAGTTTGCTGTCTTCATCATATTTTAATTTATTATAATCATCAATTATCAATTCATCATATTGGAAGTTTATATTGATATTTTTATTAAAAATGTTATATAATTCCTTCTTTATTATTTTATCAATTTGTCTACTTTTTAACATATTTACAGTAAACTCATTATCTATGTTAAATTCAATATTTTCATTATTAATTTTAAACTTACTTGATGTTAAAACAGAACATATTGAGGGATATTGCTTTAAAATATCCCTCAATATTATTCTAAAACTTTCTTCGTTTATGTTTTGATAATCCATATTTTTACTGATATAATCTATATATAGTTCTAAATTATTATCTAATTTTAATTTATTTTTAAAGGCATCAATAAGTTTTGTTTTTAATTCCTGATTTGTCTCAACATATGATTTTATAAATACCTCGTATTTTTTTGTTTTTTTATCTACAATTACCTTCTCAACATATAATTTCTCCAGTATTTCATTATTATTGAAATCTGCAACATCGATTAGCACTTCACTTAATGCTTTGGACATTATTAAACCTCCTATTTATGTCCTTAGACACTTTAGTATATCATAGTACATCTTTAATCTTGCTTTAAATCCTCTAACGAATCCTAATTTTTCTTCCTTCATTATATGTGTCAAATCCTTCATTTCAACATTTTTAACTTTAAATTGCATTCTTTGTACATGCTTAGTTAATGCAACTTCAACGCCATATTTAGTAATATCCATATTATCCATTGTTTCTAAAACAAATCTCTTTAACGCTCTTTGACCAGATAGGTTTGGAGCTACAAATTGTGCTAAATCAGTTGCAAACCTTCCACTTGAAAATATACCAACAGACATATCAGCTTCATTACATAAAACAGGATTTAATAAATCAAGGACATGATTTGGTGTAAGACCAATTAAATCAGCATCTAATAATAAAATTATATCTGCATCTGAATTTTTAAGCCCAATTTTAATAGCAGCTCCCTTTCCCATATTTTTTGCATTATCAATAACCTTTATCCCTCTGCTCTTTGCAATTTGTGAAGTATTATCATTAGAACCATCATTTACTACAATAATATTTCTAATACAATCAACCTTCTTAACAACATCAATCACATCCCCAACAGTTTTTTCCTCATTATAAGCAGGAATAATACAATCAATAAACACATAAATTCCCCCTTAGTAACTTTTACAATTTGTTAATTTCTTCTATTAATTCACTAATAATATTTTCTTCACTTACCTTCTTAATTATTTTACCTTTTTTAAATATTAATGCCTCTTTTATTCCTCCTGCTATACCTATATCTGCTTCTTTTGCCTCTCCTGGTCCATTAACAACACAACCCATTACAGCGACTTTTATAGGTTTATTAATATTTTTAAGCTCTTCTTCTACTCTTTTTGCAAGTCCTATTAAATCAATTGATGTTCTGCCGCATGTTGGACAAGAAATAATTTCCACTCCAAATCTTCTAACCCCACAAGCCTGTAATATCTCTTTACCTAATTTTATTTCTTCAATAGGATCATCTGTTAATGATACTCTTATTGTATCCCCAATACCGTCTAACAAAAGAGCTCCTATTCCTATTGCAGACTTTACTGTACCACTGTAGATAGTTCCTGCCTCAGTTACACCTAAGTGGAGAGGATACTCAGTATTTTTTGATAATAATCTATAGCTATCTACCATTTCCTTAACATTTGAGGATTTCACAGAAATTACTATATCATTAAAATTATATTTTTCTAATATCTCAACATTTCTTAAAGCACTTTCCACAAGTGCCTCTGGGCAAGGTCTCTTATATTTTTCTAATATTTCCTTTTCAAGCGAACCAGAATTAACTCCAACTCTTATAGGTACAGAATAAAATTTTGCTGCATCTACAACTTCCTTTATTCTTATCTCACTTCCTATGTTCCCCGGATTTATTCTTAAGGCATTCGCTCCATTTTCAACTGATTTTATTGCTAACCTATAGTCAAAATGTATGTCTGCAACTAAAGGTATATTAATCTGCTTTACAATTTCCTTTATTGCATCAGCCGCTTCAAAGTCAGGTACCGCAACCCTAATTATTTCACACCCTTCACTTTGAAGTCTTTTTATCTGTTCAACAGTTTTATTAACATCTCTTGTATCTGTATTAGTCATAGATTGGACAGATATAGGACTATCCCCTCCAACAAATATGTTTCCAACTTTTACTTTTTTAGTTCTTCTTCTATTCATAAGTTATCACCCTACGCTTATAATAATTTAAACCTAAGTATATCTTTATAGGTTATAAATATTGCAAATAATATTAAAATAGTAAACCCTATTAAATTAACAATACCAATTTTATTCTCATCTATTTTTTTTCTTGTTATTCCTTCAAACAATAATATTATAACCCAACCGCCATCTAATGCTGGGAAAGGAATTAAATTTAAAACTCCCAAATTAATGCTAAGTAATGCTGCAAAGGATAAAAGACTCAATATACCATATTTTGCAGCTTCTCCTGACATTTTGACAATCGCAACTGGTCCTCCGACATCCTCAGATGAAATATTTCCTCTTAGAGCTCTTCCTAAAAATATACCCATTTGTTTTACTGTAAAAACTGTTTTGTTAAATCCCTCAGCTATTGATGTTATTACACCGGCCTTTTGTACAGTTGGGACAATTCCTATAATATATTTACCCCTTTCTTTACTATAAACAGGCGTAACTGTAATTTTTTTTATAACATCATCTCTTTTTATTGTTAAGTCTATAGGTTTTCCCTTATTTTCTGATATTTCTATAATGAAATCCTCCCAAGTTTTAACCTTTTTATTATTAACTTCAATTATTTTATCATTTACCTTAACACCAGCATTATATGCAGGAAGACCAACTTCTACTTCACTTATAATTGGTCTTACAACCCCTGCGTTATAAGCAATAATAGCAAATAATATTATAGCTATAACGAAATTCATAAAAGCACCTGCTATAATAACTATAAGCCTTTTCCAAGGACTCTGATTACAAAATGCTCTCGGATCATTAGAATCTCCCTCTTCACCTAACATTTTTACATATCCCCCGATAGGAAAAAGCCTTAAAGAATAACTTGTTTCCCCCTTTTTAAAACCAAGTATCTTTGGTCCCATTCCTATTGCAAATTCAAGAACTTTTATTCCAGATAACTTTGCAGTAACAAAATGGCCAAGTTCGTGACTTGTTATCAATAACCCAAAAACAAAAATCGTTGCTAATAACGTTTGCATATAAAACACCACCCTATTTTATTATATTTCTAACATATTCTCTTACTTCCTTCTCTAAATTAATAATAAAATCTAAATCAAATTTATAGTTCACCTTAAAGTTATTCATAGCATCTTTAATTATAATTGGAATATCTAAAAATTTAATCTTATTGTTTAAAAATAAATCTACTGCTTCTTCATTAGCAATATTACATACTGCAGGCATAGTTCCTCCAATTTTTCCAGCCTCATAGGCTAATTTTAAGCACTCAAACGTTTCAACATCTGGCTCCTCAAATGTTAAAGTATTGTATTTTATTAAATCAAGATATCCAATTAATGACTCTGTTCTATTTGGATATTCAAGGGCATATTGAATTGGGTGTCTCATATCAGTATTAGATAGCTGTGCAATTATTGAACCATCTTTATACTCCACCATAGAATGTATAATACTTTGAGGATGTATGACAACCTTTATATTATTATAATCAACATCGAACAAATAATGTGCTTCTATGACTTCTAATCCTTTATTCATCAATGTTGCAGAATCTATAGATATTTTTTTACCCATATTCCATCTTGGATGTTTTAGAGCCATCTCTGGAGTAACTTCAGTTAAATCTTCCTTCTTCTTACCTCTAAATGGTCCTCCTGAAGCTGTTAAAATTAAATTATTAACTGCACTCCTGCTTTCTCCATTTAAACACTGAAAAAGAGCACTATGCTCACTATCTACTGGAATAATTCTTGATTTAGATTTTGATAATTCATCTTTTATTATACTTCCACCAACAACTAAAGTTTCTTTATTAGCAAGTGCAATATCTTTACCTTCCCTAATTGCCGCAATTGTTGGCCTTAAACCAATCATACCAACAACAGAAGTTAAAACTATATCTACATTATGTAATGTACTTATAAATTCTAAACCCTCAACACCAGAAAGTACCTTTGTTCCAATATTAGAAACTCTGTCCTTTAATTCACTTACTAAATTTTCATTCATTATTACAACATATTCAGGACTGAATTCTTTAACCTGCTCAACTAATTTATTTATATTAGAATGTGCAGACAAAGCTACAACATTAAACTCATCCCTTTTATGACGTACAACCTCAAGTGCTTGAGTTCCAATCGAGCCTGTAGAACCTAATATAACTAATTGTTTCATATAATTCTCCTTTCTATATCAATAAGTTCTTTTGTAAAAATAATCATAAAGGGTCCAAATATAACTCCCCATAACTTAAATATTATAACCCCTACATACAATGCAAAAAGTGAAATAACAGGATGTATCTTTAAAGAACTTCCTACCATCTTAACCTGTAATATTTCTCTTATTATCTGCAACAATGCATACAATGATATAAGACCTATAGACAAAAAGTATTTTTTATCTATAAATGCTAATACACTCCAAGGTATAAAAATTAATGCAGGACCTAAAACAGGTAACAAATCTAGTATACCACAAATTATTCCTATAGTTAATGCATTTTCAATGCCTAATACAAAAAATCCAGCTATTGTAAGTATTGTAGAAATAACTACTAATTTTAATTCAATTAATGCAATAGAAGTTAATTTAATAAATGAATTTATAAATGCAGCAATATACTTATTATCAATGCTTAGAATAATATTTTCAGATATTTTATTAAAATCTAAACTTAAAATTATACTAATTATAAAAACTATAAATATTTTAAGTAACTCATTTATAGTACCCATTGTTTTATCTAAAAAATTAAAGTCACTGTTTCTTAGTGTAGTTATTTTCTCAATAACATAATTTATTTGATCGTTATATATTTTATTTGATATCACTATGTATATTTTATTTACTTCGTTAATTATATATTTTATAAAAATATATGTCAAAAAGGCTAAGACTAAAAATATAAAAATATAAGATAAACTAACTGCTATATTTCTATTTATTTTTAAACTTACTATCTTTTTTATAAAAGGTTCCATAAGTAGTGCAATTAAAATTGCAACAAGAAATGGCCATAAAAAAACAAGGCATAACTTAAGAATAATGATAACTATTAAATCTACCACTATTATCTTAAGTAATGCCTTTATATTAATATTCATATATATCATCCTAAAATAATTGCTATATAATAATATACGACAGGAATGATAAATAGTATGCTATCAAATCTATCTAAAATTCCTCCGTGTCCAGGCATTATATTTCCATAATCCTTTATGCCTACATGTCTTTTTATTAATGAGGCTGAAAGGTCACCTATCTGTGATACAACAGCACCAATTATTCCTAATATAATTAATTGTATATATGTAATTTCAATATTACCATTAAAAATCTTCCAAATAACAAGACCTACTATACTTCCTAATATTCCTCCAATAGAACCTTCTACTGTTTTTTTAGGGCTAACCTCTGGACACAACTTTCTTTTTCCAAAAAACATACCAGTAAAATAGGCAAAAGTATCACAGCACCAAGCAATTAAGAAAACCATCCATATTAATTTATTTCCATTTTTCATCTCATTTATTTTAACAAGAAGATTAAAAAAGCTAATTATATATATATATCCAACAACAGTAAATGCTGAAGATATAATAGAATACTTTTTATTAAAAATAGGATAGGCCATTGATATTAAAAGTAACGTATAAATTAAAATAGTATTATACTTTGACAAATCAGATGTATAAAATATAAATTGATTTATTAAATAAAATATAATTAATAAAGGAGTAATAATCCTATATTTTTTTTCAAAAGCATTTATATACTCATATACTGCTATAGCAGTTACCACTGATACACCAATCTTTAAAATCAAGCCCCCTGATATTACAAAAAAAAGCAATATTGGGATAGCTACTAATGCACTTATTATTCTCGTTTTCATAACTTCACCTTCTCTATTTTATACCACCAAATCTTCTATCTCTATTTTGATAATCATATATAGCTTTATATAGATGTTCTCTATTAAAATCTGGCCAATATATATTTGAATACCAGAATTCTGTATATGCTACTTGCCATAATAAGAAATTGCTCAATCTATATTCACCACTTGGCCTAATTAATAAATCTGGGTCTGGCATATTTGCAGTATATAAATTACTACTTATCAATTCTTCATTAATGTCTTCAATATCTATTTTATTTTCCTTTATAAGCTCTGCAATTCTAATTACTGCATTTTTTATTTCATCTCGACCACCATAATTTAATGCAAGATTTAATACTAAACCAGTATTATCTTTGGTTTTTTCATAAGCATTTTTCAATTCTTCCTGACAAACCAATGGTAATTTACTTATATCTCCAATAGAATTAACTACAACATTATTTTCATGTAATTCCTGAACTTCAGATCTAAGATACTCAACCAGTAAATTCATAAGTGCATTTACTTCATCACTTGGTCTCTTCCAATTTTCTGTTGAAAAAGCATATAAAGTCAAATATTTTACACCAAGTTCAGAACTTGCCTTAACAATTTCCCTTATAGTTTCTACACCTGCTTTATGTCCAAAAGTTCTTGGTAAATTTCTTTGTTTAGCCCATCTACCATTACCATCCATAATTATAGCAATATGCATTGGAATTTTATTTTTATCAATCATTTCTAAAAAATTTTTTGATTCATTCTTTTTTTTCTTATTAAAAAATAACATTGTTACCTCCCTCATAAAAATAAATTTTTTATGCCAAAGCTTTAAGCTTTGGCATTATAGACTTTATTTATTTTTTATTAAAAATAAGAATAGTATATTTTTATGGAGGCCTCTTCTTCTATCTTAATAATCCTTTTTTCATCACCTATTTTAACGCCCTTAGGATTATCTACTTCTATTAACTCATAATTTATTCCACTTTTCTTTAAATAGTCTTCTATATCCTCTAATTTATGAGCTAAAAAATTCTTCACATCCATATTATACAGTTAATATCTCCTTTTCCTTTGCTTCTACTAACTTATCAATCTCTTTTATAAAATTATCAGTTATCTTTTGAACTTCTTCCTCAGTTCTCTTTATTTCGTCCTCTGAGAAATTACCTTCCTTTTTAAGTGCCTTTAATTTGTCATTAGCATCTCTTCTTACAGATCTAACTGCAACTTTAGTGTCTTCCCCGTGCTTTTTAACAACTTTAACAAGATTCTTTCTTGTTTCCTCTGTAAGCTCTGGAATAACCAATCTTATTACTTGACCATCGTTTGTTGGATTAATACCTAAATCAGATTTTTGAATAGCCTTTTCAATATCCTTTAATGCATTTTTATCCCAAGGTTGTATTACTAAAACTCTTGGTTCAGGAATTGAAATTGAAGCAAGTTGTGCAATATGAGTTGGTGTTCCATAATAATCAACAGTTATTTTGTCAAGCATTGCAGCATTTGCTCTTCCAGCCTTTAATCCTTGTAATTCCTTCTTAAGAAGCTCAATTGATTTTTTCATTTTTTCTTCAGAAGCAACAATTACTTCCTTAATCATTTAAAAAACCTCCTTTATTAATTTTCAACAACAGTACCTATATTTTCTCCAAGTACTGCCCTTTTAATATTTCCAGGTTCATCAAGTGCAAAAACTATGATTGGAATATTGTTATCTTTGCATAATGATGTTGCAGTAGAATCCATTACCTTTAAATCTCTTTCTAATACCTGCATAAAAGTCAATCTATCAAACTTCTTAGCATCTTTATTTTTATTTGGATCTGAGTCATAGACACCGTCTACTTTTTTTGCAAGTAGTATAGCTTCTGCCTCTATCTCCGCAGCTCTAAGTGCCGCTGCTGTATCAGTTGAAAAATACGGATTACCAGTTCCTGCTGCAAAAATAACAACTCTACCCTTTTCAAGATGTCTTACCGCTCTTCTTCTTACAAATGGCTCTGCAATTTCCCTCATTTCTATTGCAGTTTGAACTCGGGTTTTAACACCTATTGATTCTAATGAATCCTGAAGAGCCATGGCATTTATACAAGTTGCAAGCATACCCATATAGTCGGCTGTTGTTCTGTCCATATCTATTCCGTTTCTACCTCTCCATATATTACCTCCACCAACAACACAACCAACTTCAACACCCATATCTACGATATCTTTAATCTCTTCAGAGATTCTTTTAATAACATCAAAATCAAAGCCATAGCCCTTTTCACCTGCAAGAGCTTCACCACTTAATTTAATCATAACTCTTTTATATTTTGGAGCTGTCATCTTATTACCTCCAACTTAATATATTCTACCAAAAATTAAAATATCCTTCTTAAAAAAAG
Organism: Caloramator sp.; assembly: GCF_020054765.1. NCBI lineage: Bacteria > Bacillati > Bacillota > Clostridia > Eubacteriales > Clostridiaceae > Caloramator > Caloramator sp. The sequence continues at coordinate 59,465 of NZ_JAIHAO010000012.1, forward strand.
AGAACACAGGTGTGTTCTCTTTTAAAATTACGCCCTTGTTTGCTTCATAACTTCTTCAGCAAAGTTTTCTTCTTTCTTTTCTATACCTTCACCCTTTTCAAATCTTACAAACTTCTTAACTGTAAGTTCTGCATTTGCTTCTTTTGACTTTTCTTCAACAAACTTTCTTATAGTCTTGTCTTGATCTCTTATCCATAATTGCTCTATTAAGCATACTTCCTTAAAATACTTTTGTAGTCTACCTTCAACCATCTTTTCAACTACTTTTTCTGGTTTTCCTTCGTTTAGAGCTTGTTGTCTATATATTTCTCTTTCTTTTTCAATTACTTCTTGTGGTACTTCTTCCTTTACAATGTATAGAGGATTTGCTGCAGCTATTTGTAATGCAAGTTCCTTTGCAACTTCCTTTGCAACTTCATTTGTTGCTCCTTCAACTTGAACCATAACAGCTATTCTTCCACCACCGTGGATGTAGTCCATTATAACACCATTTTCTACATTAAATCTTTCAAATCTTCTAAATGTCATATTTTCTCCAAGCTTTGCTATTAAAGCTGTTATAGCTTCCTTTACAGTCATATTTTCATCTGCTATGTACTTTTCTTCTAATATTTCTTCAACTGTATTAGCCTTTGAATAAGCTGCTTGCTTAGCAAGATTCTTAGCAAGATTTACGAAATCTTCATTCTTACCAACAAAGTCTGTTTCACAGTTAACTTCAACAACCGCACCTGTCTTGCCATCTTCTGTTATGTATGTTTCTACAACACCTTCTGCAGCAACTCTTCCTGCCTTTTTAGCAGCAGCTGCTAATCCCTTTTCTCTAAGGATTTCAATAGCCTTTTCCATATCTCCTTCTGCTTGAACAAGTGCCTTTTTACAATCCATCATTCCAGCACCAGTTCTTTCTCTTAGTTCACTTACCATCTTAGCTGTAATTTGCATAACCGATTCCTCCTTAATGTTATTAAAGGTAAGGGTTAAGATACCCTTTACCCTTACCTTTTAATATTATTCTGCTAATTGTTCACCTTGTCTTCCTTCAAGTACAGCATCAGCTATCTTTGATGTAATTAGCTTAACTGCTCTTATTGCATCATCATTACCTGGTATTACATAATCAACATCATCTGGATCGCAGTTAGTATCAACTATACCAACTACTGGTATACCAAGTATTCTTGCTTCTGCAACAGCATTCTTTTCCTTTCTTGGATCAACAACGAAAAGAACAATGTTATCCTTATCAATTCTATTTAGCTTAGCTAATTCCTTGATTCCTCCAAGGTTCTTTTCAAGCTTTTCCATTTCATTCTTTAACTTAATAACTTCCTTCTTTGGAAGTAGATCGAATGTACCATCTTCAGCCATCTTTTGAAGTTCATTTAGTCTTGCTAACTGAATCTTGAGCTTGCTTTTTTGTTCCTACGAATAAAATTTCTTTTCCTTCTGCTGCTGCATTCTTAACAAATTCATATGCTTCTTCTAATTTCTTTGCAGTCTTTTGAAGGTCAATGATGTAAATACCATTTCTTTCAGTGAAGATGTACTGTGACATTTTAGGATTCCATCTTCTTGTTTGATGTCCAAAATGAACACCCGCTTCTAATAATTGCTTCATTTGAATAACTGACATATTGGCACCTCCTGGTTTTATTCCTCCACTCTACTCATTTTTTTAAAAGGCCTTATTACAGGCACCCTTTTAAAAATTGTAGAGTGTGTGTTTTTTTCACGATTGATAGTATAACATAGATTTGTCATATAATCAATAATTATTTTAACAAATAAAGAAAAAATTATTCATATTTTTTACAAAAGAAAGAAGCTAAAAATTAGCTTCTTAGCTTCTTTAACTCATCAAGTAACTTATCGTTTAGTATCTTTATATGTGTACCCTTCATACCAAGTGATCTTGATTCAATTACACCAGCACTTTCAAATTTTCTAAGTGCATTTACTATTACTGATCTTGTTATACCTACTTTGTCAGCAATTTTACTTGCTACAAGTAGGCCTTCATTTCCTTCAAGTTCATTGAAGATGTGTTCAACTGCTTCTAATTCTGAATATGAAAGTGTTCCAATTGCAAGTTGAACAACTGCCTTCTTCCTTGCTTCTTCTTCAATCTCATCCTGCTTTGATCTTATTATTTCCATACCAACTATAGCTGCACTATATTCAGCAAGAACTAAATCTTCATCTGTAAATTCTTCACCAAATCTTGCTATTAATAATGTACCTAATCTTTCTCTATTTCCTATAATAGGAACTATAGTTGTTATTTTGTCTCTAAACAGGCAGTTAACATCATTTTCAAATACACAAATACCCTTTGATTTTATATTTGATCTTGTTTCTGATATTTGCATTAGGCTATTGTTGTAATCTTCTGGGAACTTTTGTTCTCTAATAACAGTATTTTTAACTATATCGCATTCAAATTCGTCTCTTAATTGATATCCAAGTATTTTTCCCTTTCTACTTACAACATAGACATTGCAGTTCATAACCTCACTTAGGGTCTTGCAAATATCCCCAAAAACTACTGGTTCTGTTGCTGATTTTTGTAAAATTTTATTTAACATTCTTGTCTTCTCAAGTAAGCTGTACATAGTCATTCTCCTTTCTAAATTATATAATTTTTTTCTGAAGTATCTTTAACCAATTCTGTGGTTCTCTGCTTTACATATTCTCTATTAATAGTTACAATTTTTTCTTCTAAGTCTGGTGCTTCAAAGGAAACATCTAAAAGAACTTTTTCAATTATAGTATGAAGTCTTCTTGCACCAATATTTTCACTTGTCATATTCATTTTATATGAAACTTCAGCAATTTCCTCTATACCATCTTCAGTAAATATTAATTCTATTCCTTCCACCTTGAGTAACTCTTTATACTGCTTAATTAAAGCATTTTTGGGTTCCATCAATATCTTAATAAAATCCTCTTTAGTTAAATCATTTAACTTGACTCTAACTGGAAAACGCCCTTGTAGTTCAGGTATTAAATCTGACACCTTTGAAACATGGAAAGCCCCTGCAGCTATAAATAATATATGATCAGTTTTTACTGGACCATATTTTGTATTAACAGTACTTCCCTCTACAATAGGTAGTATATCTCTTTGGACACCCTCCCTTGAAACATCAGTACCACTCTTATTGTTTTTGCCAGCTATTTTATCTATTTCATCAATAAACACAATCCCATCTTCTTCTGCTCTTTTTACTGCTATTTTATTTATTTCATCTAAATCCAGTAATTTATTTGCTTCTTCATTTTTAAAAATATTAAGTGCATCCTTTACCTTTACTTTTTTAGATTTTTTCTTTTTTGGAAGAATCCCACTTAATAAATCTTCAAAATTTATGTTTAAATCACTTATATTCCCACCAGCTATAACCTCAAATGGAAGTGTTGAACTATCTTCTATTTCTATTTCTATTTCCACATTGTCAAGCAAACCCTGTTCAAGCTGGTGCAATATCTGCTGACGTTTTAAATTAATATCTTCTTCACTTTCATTAAGGCTTACATTTTTATTTTCATTTTGAAATCCCAAAATATAATCAAATGGATTTCTATTTGTTTTCTTGTTTGGTAGAGGTGCTATTACATCAACTACCCTCATTTTTGCCATTTCAAGTGCCTTTTCTTCTACCTCTTTAATTTTTTCTTCCTTTACAAGCCTAATTGAATTTTCTACCAAATCTCTAATTATGGAATCAACATCCCTTCCAACATAGCCAACTTCAGTAAATTTAGTTGCCTCTACCTTTACAAAAGGTGCATTAACAAGTTTTGCTAACCTTCTTGCTATTTCTGTCTTACCTACACCAGTTGGACCAATCATCAAAATGTTCTTAGGAATTATATCTTCTTTTATATCATCAGATGCTAATCTTCTTCTATATCTATTTCTTAAGGCAACTGCCACCATCTTTTTAGCTTCATTTTGACCAATAATATATTTATCAAGTTCTTGAACTATTTTTTTCGGAGTTAATTGTTCCATTTATATCCCCCCATTTAAAGCTCCAACACATTAATATTGCTGTTTGTATAAACACATATCTCAGATGCAATTTCTAAAGATTTAAACGCTATTTCCCTTGGGGTAAGTGTTGTATTTTGCTTTAAGGCTCTTGCTGCTGCAAGTGCATACATACCTCCTGAACCTATTGCAGCTATCCCATCATCAGGTTCTATGACTTCTCCACCACCAGATATTATTATTAGAGTTTCTTTGTCAGCTGCAATCATTAGTGCTTCAAGTTTTCTGAGTGCCTTATCACTTCTCCAGAAACTTGCAAGTTCTACAGCAGCCTTTCTTAAATTACCATTATATTCGGTTAGTTTATCTTCAAATTTTTCAGCAAGTGTAAAGGCATCCGCCACTGAACCAGCAAAACCAATTAAAACTTTATTATTATATATTTTGCGTATTTTATTTGCAGATGATTTTATAATGGTATTTTCTCCAAAAGTTACTTGTCCATCACCTGCAATTGCCACCATATTATCTTTCTTGACAGCAACTATTGTCGTTGCCTTAAACATATCAATAACCCCCAATGCCATTTATAAAATCATTTTTTAAAATTTTTTGAATTGTTTATTTCCCATCAGCAATATAACTATAACATAATGCAAACGATTATGCAACATATTTTTTATTATTTTCGACAAATTTTTTAATTTTTACAATAAGATTTGTGCAATTTTTCTGATTTTATTATTTGCAATTTTTATTTATACATACAAGCTTTTTTTCTCCTTTAACATTCTTTTCATAAAGTGTTTCTCCACATTTTGGACATTTCTCATTTGTAGGTTTATCCCAACTTACAAAATTACATTTAGGATAATTGCTACATCCATAAAATGTCTTTCCCTTTTTACTCCTTCTTATAACAACCTTAGATCCACATAATGGACAATTTACATCAAGTTCATCTAAAATTGGTTTAGTATTTTTACATTCAGGATAGCCTGGACAGGCAAGGAACTTTCCGTACTTACTCTTTTTTATTACCATATTCCTTCCGCATTTTTCACATTTTATTTCTGTAACCTCAACCTTTTCTTCTATTGAAATCTTTTCAATTGTATGCTCAGCTAACTCAATTTGTTTTTTCAAAGGTTTAAAGAACGAATCAACAACTTCAACCCAATTCTCCTGCCCTTCCTCTATCTCATCAAGTTTTTTTTCCATTTCCGCAGTAAATTCAACATCAACTATATCCTTAAAGTTCTCGCTTAAAAGCTCAGTCACTATTACACCTAATTCTGTAGGGACAAAATACTTCTTTTCCTTTTCAACATAACCACGCTCTAATATAGTAGTAATAATTGGTGCATATGTACTTGGTCTTCCAATTCCTTTTTCCTCAAGAACCTTTACCAGTGTAGCTTCTGTATATCTTGCTGGTGGTTGAGTAAAGTGTTGTTTGCTATCTAAATTAATTAACGATAATACGTCATTAATATTTATTTCTGGTAACTTTGCTTCTTTTTCATCTTCATCCTGTTGATATACTGTTAGGAACCCATTAAATTTTAAAATGCTACCTGTAGTTTTAAATTGATAATCACCTGCTGTAATATCAACAGATGTAGTATCATAAACAGCTTCAGACATTTGACTTGCTATAAATCTATTCCATATTAGATTGTATAATTTGTATTGATCATTAGTTAAACAATCCTTTATCTTATCAGGATGTCTATTAACCGAAGTAGGTCTTATTGCTTCATGGGCATCTTGAATGTTTCCCTTTGTTTTATAATTTTTAGTTGTATTAGTCACATATTCTTTTCCAAAATTATTAAGTATGTAGTCCTTTGCCTCCCTTTGTGCTTCTTCTGATACTCTTACCGAATCTGTTCTCATATAAGTAATTAAACCTACAGTACCTTCACCTTTTATATCTATACCTTCGTATAGCTGCTGTGCTATAGACATAGTCTTTTTAGTTGTAAAATTCAACTTTTTGAAGGCCTCTTGTTGCAATGAACTTGTTGTAAAAGGTGGCATTGGACTCTTTTTCTTTTCTTGTTTTTTAACATTTACAACTTTGAATTCTGCATCTTTTATATTGTTTAATACTTCATCAACTTGTTCTTTATTTTTAAGTTCTATTTTTTCATTTGCTTTTCCATAGAATTTAGCTTCAAACTGTTTATTTTTATCCTTCAATTTTGCGGTTATAGACCAGTATTCTTCAGGTACAAAATTATTGATTTCCTGTTCACGTTCACAGATTAGCTTTACTGCTACTGATTGTACTCTACCTGCAGAAAGCCCCCATTTAACCTTTTTCCATAAAATAGGGCTTATTTCATAACCAACTAATCTATCTAATACTCTTCTTGCTTGTTGAGCATTTACTAAATTCATATTTATTTTACGGGGATTTTTAACAGCCTCGTTTAAAGCTTTCTTGGTTATTTCATGAAATTCTATTCTACAATCATCGTTAAAATTAAGGCCCAGAATGGTAGCAAGGTGCCAAGATATAGCCTCTCCTTCCCTATCTGGGTCTGTTGCAAGATAAACCTTTTGACATTTCTTTGCTTCCTTTTTTAACTCGTCAATAAGTTTACCCTTACCTCTAATTGTAATATACTTAGGTTCATAGTTATTATCTATATCAACACCTAATTGACTTTTAGGTAAATCTCTAACATGTCCCATAGAAGCAGCAATTTTATATCCTTTTCCCAAAAATTTTCCTATTGTTTTTGCCTTTGCAGGTGACTCAACTATTACAAGAGATTGAGCCATTCTAACACCTCCAGTAACTATTTAGCAATAACTGTATTATAACAGAAAATTTTATAAAATCAAGATTTTATGATAACATAATTTCCACCATAAACCCTCTTGATTATTCCTTTACATTCAAGAATGGTTAATTTTGATAACAAAAAACTTGTCTCATATTTACATTTTAATTTTATTTGTTCAAAGGTTATATTTCCTTCATTAATATAATTTATTATGTTTTTTTCATACTCATCTAATTCTATATTATATTTATCTGAATTATTTCTTATACCAAATTCTTCGAGTATATCATCAATTGAATCTATTAGTTTTGCACCTTCCTTTATAAGCTTATTGCAACCCTTACTCTGTTCTTTATATATATCACCTGGAACTGCAAAAACGTCTTTTCCTTGTTCTAATGCATAATTTACTGTTATCATTGAGCCGCTGTTTATCCCTGCTTCAACCACTAAAACAGCATTAGATAAACCACTTATAATCCTATTTCTTTCTGGAAAATTAAAACTAAATGGTTTAACATCAGGCAAATATTCTGTAAAAACACAACCATTATCAATTATTTTATTCATTAATTTTATATTTTCCTTTGGGTAAATATTATTAAACCCAGAACCTAAAACAGCAATTGTAAATCCATTAGAATCTATTGCACCATTATGTGCTTCTGTATCTATTCCCCTTGCCATTCCACTTACTATCCCTATATTATATTTTGATAGCTCTAAGCTAATTTTATATGCAACTGTTTTACCATAATTAGTTGCTCTCCTGGAGCCTACAATAGCTAAAAGCTGTTTTGGTAACATAATATTTCCTATGTAAAATAATCCTATTGGTGCATCATCAATTGTTTTTAAAAGACAAGGGTAAGTATCATCTGTCATAAACACAAATTTAAAATTTTTCTTTTCCATCTGTTTAATTATCTCTTCAACGTGTTTTAAGTCTTTATTCTTAATTATATATTCAGCTGTGATAATATCTATACCCATATAAACTAATTCATCAATTTTTTTATTGAATATTTCCTTCGGTGTCATATTTAAATTAATTATTTCTCTCTTTATCCTTCTATTTATTTTCAACATAAAAAACCATAAATTATATTCTAAACTCATAAATTTCACCTACTTCAACAAAGTACCATCTAATTTTCTATATTGTAATGCCTCTGCAATATGATTTGATTTTATATTTTCACTCTCATCTAAATCTGCTATTGTTCGTGATATCTTTAATATTTTGGCATAGGATCTTGTTGTCATATTAAATCTTTTATAAGCATTTTCTAATAATTTTTCTGCATCCCCATCTAACCTACAATATTTTTTAATATGCTTTGATTTCATATTTGAATTATATAAAATTCCATCATTTTTAAATCTTTTCGCCTGTATTTCTCTTGCCTTTATAACCTTTTTTAATATCTCAAGTGAACTTATCTCATCCTTACTATCCTGCAATTCTTCAAATTTCACAGGTGAAAGTTCAATATGTATATCTATTCTATCCAAAATAGGGCCAGATATCTTTGATAAATAATTTTTTATCTGTAATTCAGTACATTTACACTCTTTAATTTCTGAACCATAATAACCACAAGGGCAAGGATTCATAGCTGCAACAAGCATAAATTTTGCTGGGAAAGTATATTTAGCTTTTACTCTTGAAACTGTAACAATCCCATCCTCAAGAGGCTGTCTTAAGGCCTCGAGAGCATCTCTTTTAAATTCAGTAAATTCATCTAAAAATAAAACTCCATTGTGTGCTAAAGAAACTTCACCTGGAATGGGAACTGTTCCTCCTCCAATTAAAGAATTGGTGGATACATTTACATGTGGATTCCTAAAAGGTGGATAAAATATCATACTCTCATCCTTTAAAGCTCCAACAATACTATATACCTTTGATACTTCTAAACTTTCTTCATATGTAAGATATGGCAAAACAGTTGGTATTCTTTGAGCTATCATTGTCTTTCCTGATCCTGGTGGCCCATACATTAATATATTGTGAAAACCTGATGCTGCTATTTCAACAGCTCTTTTAGCAAAACTGTGTCCCTTTACTTCATTAAAATCAATTGCGTACTTTACATTTGTAATATCATACTTTATAGTTAAAACCTTCTCTAATTGTATTTCTCCATTTAAATAATCAATAACTTCACGTAGACTATTTACAGGATATATGTCTATTCCATCTATCATTTTAACTTCATTTATATTGTCTATTGGAATAAATACCCTTTTAAATCCCTTTGACCTTGCTTCTATTATCATAGGGAGAAGTCCTCTTACTCTGCGAATATCTCCATTTAACGCAAGTTCACCTACAAAAATATCCTTTTCTATATTACTGTTTATATAGCCACAGGCCTTTAAAATTGAAATTGCTATAGGTAAATCAAGATGGTTACCTTCCTTTTTTATTGAAGCTGGTGCAAAATTAACCAAAACTTTACCCTTTGGAAATTCAAGACCTGAATTTTTAATTGCACTTCTGACTCTTTCTTTAGACTCTTTAATAACGGCATCTGGTAGCCCAACCATATTAAAGGCTGGAAGTCCGTTTTGAATATCAACTTCTATATCTAAAATGTATCCATCCAAACCCATTAAAAAAATAGAGTTTACTCTACTTATCATAAAATCCTCCCCTTATACAATACAATTTATTGTAAATTATATCCTCCTTTTAAATAGTTTAATCATATTAACGACAACAAAAAAAACCGTGAATAATATAATTCACGGTCAGGCTATTGTAAAATTTGTATATTGAATAGCCCCATTAAGGATTTCTTGGGCATACCTTCATTTCGCTAAGCAATTCTAAGCTTTTCTTTGTTTGAAAAAGTCCTACCCTCGCGATGCCATCATCCTGATGGCGGCTCGGCTCGGCACATCCTGTACCGAATTACGGACTTTTTCAAAGTCGAAAAGCAACAATTGCTAAAGCTCATGAAAGAGCCTATCAAAATCCTTTCATGGGGCTTTTTCATACTTTAGCTAACAAACAGGTATGTCAACAAGCTGACCGTGAATAATATAATCCACGGTTACTAAAAAGCATCTTTTATTAAATTAATATTTTTTATTGTATTCCTGTCCTTATCTAAATAAACTTCAACAACATCAAATCTTATATTGTAACCTCTATGTCTATTTTCATTTAAATATCCTAATGCAACCTTTTTTATCTTGTCAATTTTTTTATAATTAACTGCTTCACAAGGTAATCCATATTTTATAGAGCTTCGAGTTTTAACCTCAATAAAAGAAATACAATCCTTTTCAATAGCAACTATATCTATTTCTCCAAACTTATTTTTATAGTTTGTTTCAACTACCCTATAACCATTTTTAATTAAAAAATACTTCGCAGCCTCTTCCCCTAAATTACCCAATACCCTATTGTTCATTCTATCACCCTAAACTATATTCTTTATAAAACTTCTTCTATGTATTTCACATGGCCCATACTTCTTAATTGCCTCAATATGTTCCTTTGTCCCATATCCTTTATTCTTTTCAAAAGAATAAAATGGATATTTTGAGGCAATTTCATCCATAAATTCATCTCTTTCCACCTTTGCAATAATAGATGCAGCACCTATAGATACTGATAAATCATCTCCCTTTATTAATGAATCTGAATCAATTCCCAAATCAATCTTTACAGCATCTATTAATATAAAGTCCGGCTTAACACTAAGTCCCTCTATTGCTCTTTTCATTGCAAGCTTAGTGGCATTCAATATATTTAGTTCGTCTATCTCCCTTTCTGTTGCAAAAGCTATTGAATATGCTATACAATCTGCCTTTATTTTTTCTGATATTTCTTTTCTTTTTGTATCTGATAATTTCTTTGAATCCTTTATTTCATATATTGGATTATTTAAATCTAAAATAACAGCTGCTGCATATACAGGACCTGCAAGAGGACCTCTACCTACTTCATCAACACCCGCAATAAACCTATAACCTTTATTTAATAAATCTTTTTCGTAGGTTAATCTTTTATGATACTCCTCTACTAATTTTTGATTCCTTTTAAATTTATTCTCATATTTTTTAAATAGATTAACTATTGATTTTTTCTCCTCATCAAAGTAGGAAGCCTTTAAACTTAAAAACTCTTCATAGGATGAATTTTTTATTAAATCCTCTAACTCCTTAATCTTCATTTTGCACCTCTTCTTCATATGTTGGAGATTCCAATGTAATTTTTCCTAATTTACCAGATCTATAATCCTCAAAAAGAATATTTGCAGCACGCAATGTATCTATTTCACCACCCGATACAATGCAACCCCTCTTTTTACCTATTTCCTTCAATATCTCAATAGCTGTTTTATCCATATCAACTTTGTATCTCTCTTGTATACACTTTGGAAACTTATCCTTCATCTCATCAATAAATTTCAATGACAATTCTTCTATATCGATGATTTCTTCCTTAATAGATTTTGTATAGGCTAAATGTAGTGCGACCTTCTCGTCCTCAAACTTAGGCCATAATATACCTGGAGTATCTAATAGTTCAAACTCCTTATTTACCTTAATCCATTGTTTAGATCTTGTAACCCCAGGTAAATCACCTGTTTTAGCACTTGATTTATTTGAAATCTTATTTATAAAGGAGGATTTACCTACATTTGGTATACCAACAACAAGTGCACGTATAGGTCTTCCTACAATTCCCTTAGCAGCCTTTCTTTCAAATTTGTCCTTTACTGCCTCCTTTAAAACAGGATATACCTTTGATATATTTTTACCAGAAACCGAGTCGATGTCTAAAGCGTATATTCCCTTATCTTTAAAATATTTTATCCATTCTCTTGTTATCTTTTCATCAGCTAAAGTACACTTATTCAACAATACTACCTTAGGTTTATTTTTAATTAATTCATCTATATCAGGGTTTTTACTACTTACAGGTATCCTCGCATCTAAAAGCTCTATAACAACATCAATTATTTTTAAACTCTCTTCTATTTGTCTCTTTGTTTTCACCATATGCCCTGGGTACCATTGAATATTCATCTTATCCCCTCCTTTTGTAATTATATAAAAACATTCTATAAAAGTAAAATGGGACTGATATTCAGCCCCATTAGTCCATAATTTCCTTAACCTTTGTAGCAGCCTTACCTACTCTCTTTCTTAGGTAGTAAAGCTTAGCTCTTCTTACCTTACCTCTTCTTACAACTTCAATCTTGTCAATCATTGGTGAGTGAACTGGGAATGTTCTTTCAACACCTACGCCGTAAGCAATCTTTCTTACTGTAAATGTTTCTCTAAGACCACCATTTTGTCTCTTTAAAACAATTCCTTCGAAAACTTGGATTCTTTCTCTGTTTCCTTCCTTTACCTTTACGTGAACCTTTACAGTATCACCAGGTCCAAAGTTTGGAATATCACTTCTTAATTGTTCTGCTTCAATAGCTCTAATGATATCCATGTCCTTTACCTCCCTTTTATCCTAGACGTTCATGACGTTGCAGAGGAACGCCCGTTTTACACAACGATTATTATAGCATACAAATCCAAATATATCAAGAACATTTTTCATATTTTTGACTCTTTACTCTTCTTTTGACTTTATTATTTCATCTAACATATCCTGTTCTTCTTTGGTTAATTTCTTTTTATTTAACAAATCGGGTCTTCTCTCATATGTTATTTTTAATGATTGATATTTTCTCCACCTTCTAATTTTTTCGTGATGACCAGACAACAGTACATCTGGTACCTTCATACCTCTAAAAACTTCCGGTCTTGTATACTGAGGATATTCTAATAGACCATCATAAAAGGACTCATCTTGATAGCTTTCTTCCTTAGGTAAAACTCCTGGTACTAACCTGCTAATACAATCAATTATTGCCATACTCGCTATTTCTCCACCAGTTAAAACAAAATCACCGATTGAAATTTCTTCGTCTACAATACTTAAAACTCTTTCATCAATTCCCTCATAGTGACCACATAAAATTACAATATGTTCTTTTTGAAGAAATCTTTTCGCATCACTTTGTTCAAACCTTTTGCCCCTTGGTGACATCATTATTGTATATGGTTTTTTCCCATACTTATTTATTATATAGTCAACTGCATTAAATATGGGCTCTGCCTGCATAACCATACCTGCACCGCCACCATATGGGTAATCATCAACTTTTTTGTGCTTGTTATTAGAAAAATCCCTTATATTTATAGGGTTAATTTCAATAATACCATTTTCCTGTGCTTTTTTTAATATACTGTGGTTTAATGCTTCAAACATCTCAGGAAATAAAGTTAATACTTCAAATTTCATCTTAATCCCTCTAATAAATTAATTTTCATAATAGAATTATTTAAATCAACTTGCTTAATAACATCCTTAATTGCAGGTATAAGTAGACTATTATCATCATTTTTTATTTCGTATACATCATTGCTACCTGTACTAAAGACATCCGTTATTTTCCCTAAATACTCTCCTTCTAAAGTATAAACATCAAGGCCTATTAAGTCTGCAATAAAATAAGCATCCTCTTCAAGCTTAACTGCATTTTCCCTATCTACATATAAATATACCTTCTTATATTTTTCAGCCTCTGTCATATTATTTATACCTTCTAATTTCAAAATCACAAGATTTTTAAAATATTTTACTCCCTCAACATTAACCTTTGTATATGCATCCTTATCCTTTATAAACACGAACTTTAGCTTATTAAACCTTTTAACATCATCTGTTAAAGGGTAAACTTTAACTTCTCCCTTAACTCCATGGGTATTTATTATCTGACCAACCTTCAAATAATTTTTCATAATATTACCACCCTTTTATGTTAAAAAGAGTTAGGTAATCCTAACTCTTTTTATTATATTATTTCAACTATAACTCTTTTATTTTCCTTAATTGCAGCGGCCTTAACTACAGTTCTTATAGCCTTTGCAATTCTTCCTTGCTTACCTATAACCTTGCCCATATCCTCTGGAGCAACCTTTAATTCAATAATAACCGATTGCTCTCCAGATATTTCCTTTACCTGAACTTCATCAGGATTGTCAACAAGTGACTTGGCGATTACCTCAACCAATTCCTTCATGGTAATCCACCTCCATTATTCTATAACACCAGCTTTTTTAAATAGACGCTTAACAGTATCTGATGGTTGAGCTCCATTTGCTAACCACTTCTTTGCATTTTCTACATCAATCTTTATATCAGCTGGCTCAGCAATTGGATTGTAGTATCCTATTTCTTCAATGAATCTACCATCTCTTGGTGATCTTGAATCAGCAACAACTATTCTGTAGAAAGGAGCCTTCTTAGCACCCATTCTTCTTAATCTTATCTTTACTGCCATTATTTTCACCTCCTTACAAAGCACGTTGTCATAATTTATTTAAAGAAAGGAAATTTAAATTTCCCTTTTTTCATATTTTTTTGCATATCTCCAAATTGTTTCATCATCTTTCTTGCCTGTTCAAATCCATTTAGTAACTTATTTACTTCTTGAATTGTTGTTCCTGATCCCTTTGCTATTCTCTTCTTTCTACTCGCATTTATAATTGAAGGATTTCTTCTCTCTTCCTTGGTCATTGATTTAATAATTGCTTCTGCATGTAGTAATTCCTTTTCATTTACTTCCATATCACCTAACTTTGATGCATCTACACCTGGTATCATTTTAACTAAATCCTTCAATGGTCCCATCTTTTTCATCTGCTGCATTTGATCAAGGAAATCTTCAAGTGTAAATTCTTGACTTAATATTTTCTTTTCAAGCTCTGCTGCCTTCTTTTCATCAATGGCCTCTTGGGCTTTTTCTATTAGGCTCAATATATCTCCCATTCCAAGTATTCTTGAGGCCATTCTGTCTGGATGAAATACTTCAAAATCATTTAGTTTTTCTCCAGTTCCTACAAACTTTATTGGTGTATTTATAACTGCCTTTACTGATATAGCAGCTCCACCTCTTGTATCCCCATCTAACTTTGTTAGTATAACACCAGTTAGATCAAGATTACTATTAAAGTGTTCTGCTACGTTTACAGCGTCTTGTCCTGTCATTGCGTCAACTACTAACAATATTTCATTTGGTTTTACTTCTGATTTTATATTCTTAAGTTCCTGCATAAGCTCTTCATCTATATGAAGACGTCCTGCAGTATCTATAATAACATAATCTCTTTCTAACTTTTTAGCATTTTCTATACCTGCTTTAGCTATATCCACCGGATTTACCTTGTCACCCAAACTGAAGACAGGGATATCAATTTGGTTACCTAATATTTGTAACTGCTTTATAGCAGCTGGTCTATACACGTCTGCTGCCACAAGAAGTGGCTTTTTATTGTGCTTTTTTAAATGGAGTGCAAGTTTTGCGGCCATTGTAGTCTTACCTGCACCTTGAAGACCAACCAACATAATTACTGTAGGTGGATTATTAGCTGGTTTTAATTTACTTTCTGTGCTTCCCATTAATTTAATTAATTCTTCATTAACTATTTTTATAACCTGCTGTGCTGGAGTTAAACTCTCCATTACCTCTTCTCCAACAGCCCTTTCAGAAACACTATTAATAAAATCCTTAACAACTTTATAGTTAACATCAGCTTCAAGAAGGGCTAATTTAACTTCACGCATTGCATCCTTTACGTCCTTTTCAGTTAATTTACCCTTACCCCTTAATTTTTTAAATGTTTCTTGAAGCTTAGACGTAAGCCCTTCAAAAGCCATAAGATGACCTCCTAATCAAATATCTAAAAGCTTATTTAATATATCCAGTGATTTTTTTATATCATCATATTCTTGATATTTACTCAAAAGATTTTTTATTTTTATAAGCTCCTGTTTCTGTTTTAAAAACCTGTCAACTAAACCTAATTCTTCTTCATAGTCTAAAAGTGCCTTTTCACTTCTTTTTATTATATCGTGTACTGCCTGCCTTGATATGCCATATTCCTCGGCAATCTCTGCAAGCGACATATCCTCTTCAAAATGCCTTGACATTATATCACGTTGTTTTTGAGTTAACAGATTCCTATAAAAATCTAACAAAAGAACAATATAACTTAATCTATCC
The DNA here is from genome assembly GCF_020054765.1 of Caloramator sp. Taxonomy (NCBI): domain Bacteria; kingdom Bacillati; phylum Bacillota; class Clostridia; order Eubacteriales; family Clostridiaceae; genus Caloramator; species Caloramator sp. Next base: position 75,349 of record NZ_JAIHAO010000012.1, read on the forward strand.
ATATCAGCACATCCCTAAATGATAATAACAAAATATATTGAATGTGTCAAGTATTTTTACTTAACATCAAAACAAAGCATCTGCAAATTCTTTTGGATCAAACTCCTGTAGATCCTCAATTCCCTCTCCTACACCTATCATTGAAACAGGAATATTTAGCTCATTGGCAATTGAAATTACAACTCCACCCTTTGCTGTTCCATCTAATTTTGTTAAAATTAACCCATTTACATTTGCAACATTCATAAACTCTTTTGCTTGATTTAATGCATTTTGACCTGTTGTTGCGTCAAGCACAAGGAAAGTTTTTTTATAGGCATTTTCGTATTCTCTTTCTACTATCCTATTTATTTTTCTAAGCTCCTCCATTAAATTCTTCTTATTATGAAGTCTACCAGCAGTATCACAAATTAATATATCTACTCCTCTCGCCTTTGCTGCTTGAATGGCATCAAAGACAACTGCTGCTGGATCAGCACCCTCTTGATGCTTTATAATATCAACTCCACTTCTTTTAGCCCACACTTCAAGTTGATCTATAGCAGCTGCTCTAAATGTATCTGCTGCTGCAAGCATAACTTTATACCCTTTTTGTTTTAAGTAGTGTGACATTTTACCAATTGAAGTTGTTTTTCCAACTCCATTTACACCAACAACTATATACACAGCAGGAGTTGATTTTGGAATAACTGAATGTTTTTCATTGTCTAAAATATCTGCAATTATTTCCTTCAAAAGTTCCTTAACCTTTAAAGGATCATCTATACGATTTTCCTTAACCTTTTTTCTCAGCATTTCTATTATCTTTGTTGTAGTGCTAACACCAACATCTGATGTTATTAATATCTCCTCTAATTCTTCATATAATTCCTCATCTATTGTCTTTGTAAAGGACAATAGTGCATCTACCTTATCGTTTAATACATTTCTTGTTTTTGTAAGTCCTTGTTTTAGTTTTTCAAACCAAGACATATTATTTTCCTCCCTCTAACTTTAATGAAACAACCTTTGATACTCCCTTTTCCTCCATTGTAACACCATAAAGAGTATCTGCCGCTGCCATTGAACCCTTTCTATGAGTTATTATAATAAATTGTGTCCTTGTTGAATAGTCCTTTAAAAAATCAGCAAATCTATTTACATTGGCATCATCTAATGCCGCTTCTATTTCGTCAAGAACACAAAATGGCGTCGGCTTCATCTTTAATATTGCAAAAATAAGTGCTATCGCAGCAAGACCCCTTTCTCCACCAGATAGTAATGATAATGTTTGAAGTTTTTTACCTGGAGGTTGAACTATAATCTCTATTCCTGAATTTAAGACGTCCTCTCCATCAAGCCTTAAATCTGCATAACCTCCACCAAACAATTCCTTGAAGGTTAAGTTAAAGTTTTCCCTTATAATTCTAAAATTATATTTAAATTGTTCTGTCATCTTTTGAACCATTTCATTTATTACTCCAACCAAGGATTTTTCAGCATTAATCAAATCTTCCCTTTGTTGTTTTAAGAAAGAATATCTTTCAACAACTCTTTTATATTCTTCAATTGAATTAACATTTACATCTCCAAGAGACCTTATATTCGTTTTAAGCTCATTTACTCTTTTTGATATTTCTCCTACATTTTTAATTTCCTTTTTATACTTTACTGCCTGAGGAATTGACAATTCGTACTCTTCCCAAAGTTTATTTGTTAAGACCTCAATCTCATTTTCAAGCTTATTTTTCATAATATCAAGTTTATGAATAGAATTTATAATTGATGCAATACTCTCTTCTATTGCTACAATATCCCTTTCTTTGCTCTGTATTATATCTGTAAATTCCCTCTTCTTTCCCTCAAATAAATAATATTCTTCCTTAACTTTTATAATATCTTCTGCATACTTCTGCAATTCTATTAAATTTTTTCTTATATTTTCTTTAGTTTGTTCTATCTTTATATTTAAATTTTCTATTTCTAATTCATAATTTTTAATCCTATTTTCATAATTATTTTTTTCCTTTTCTAACTGCTTTCTTCTTTCGCTTATTCCCTCTAAAATTTTATTTTTTTCTGCATATAATATTCTTTTATCTGTTAGTTCCTTATAAAGAACATCCTTTTTAACCTGTAAATCCTTAATATCTCTTTGAGTATTCTCAACATATTCTTGAATTAAAGATTGCTTTTCCTCTAAAAGCTTCAATTGCTGTTCTCTTTCCTCAAGCTTTTTCTTTACATTTTGAGTTTCTATTTCAATATGTTCTAATTCTACTTCAATATCCTTTATATTTTTATTTATATCTTCAATTTGTTTTTCATAAAATAGCTGTTTTCCAACTAATATCTGTATTTCCTTTTCAATTGATTTTATTTCCTGCTCTATCTCATTCTTTTTAATAAAATAATCATTGATCTTTTCATTATTTAAAGCAATATTTTTATCATACTTTAGAGCTGTTTCCTTTAGTGTCTTTATATCTGTATTTAATTCTTCAATCTCATTTTTTCTTGAAAAAATACCGTGGCTTTTAGCTACACTACCTCCAGTAAAGCTTCCACCAGCATTTATAACATCTCCCTCTAATGTAACTATCCTTAGAGCATAATCTATTTCCTTTGCTATATTTTTTGCATTTTCTAAATTATCACAAATGAGAACCCTGCCTAAAATATTTCCAACTACATTTTTATACACTTCATCAAAACTTACAATCTCATTAGCAAGTCCTAAATATCCAGACATCTGTTTTATCTTTTGGTCTATTATATATGGTTTATATTTAACAGTATTTAATGGATAGAAGGTAACCCTTCCTATATTATTCTTTTTAAGAACATCTATAAGCTGTATTGCTACACTCTCATTTTTAACAACAATATTTTGAATAGCAGCACCAAGTGCAATTTCAACTGCAACTTCATACCCTTTTGGAACTTTAATAATATCTGATACTGCACCTAAAACACCAAAATTCTCTTTATAATTTGTCAAAATATATTTTGTAGCTTTATTAAATCCCTCTAATTCATTTTCCATAGAAACTAAAGCATTACATCTTGCCTCTTTTGACCTTAGATCTGAAATAAGATTATTTTTTTCTGATTGTAATCTCTTTCCTTCCTGTTCTAAAAAACTAATCTGTTGAAGAACTGAATTAAATAAATCGGTTTTATTTTTCCTTTTTTCACTTAAATTATTATAATTAATATCATTTTTTTCTTTTTCCTTCTTAACTTTTTCTAACTCTTCTTCCTTTTGACTTCTTATATAATTTATTTGTTCTTTACGTCTATCAAAATTTTGTAATGTTATTTCATAAGAACTAATTTTATTTTTTTCTTGAGATATATCATTAAGAAGCTGAAGCAAATTTGATTTCTTCTCATCTATATCAGACTCTATTGTGATATATTTTTGGTTTAAATTATTATATTCCTTTTCAATTTTATCTATCTCATTCTTGATTAATTGTATCTCATCTAATACCTCATTATTATCTAATCCTAAGTTTTGTATACTTGATTCTACCTCTAAAATATATTCTTTGTTATTCTCAATTTCATTCTTTAACCTATCTATTTCATTTATAAAGTTTGCATATCTCTCATTTAATACTTTAATTTCACCCTGCTTATTTTCTTGATTCTTTTCAAGTTCCAATCTTTCTGTTGAAACTCTTTCTAATTCCTTTTCTATTTCAACAAGGTTTTGCTTTAAAGAAACTACCTCTTCCTTTAAAATTTGCTTTCTTTTTTCTTCCTGTTCCTTGGTTTGGTTTATTTCATCCGAATCTACTGTAATTTTTTTATATTTTTCTCTTGCCTCATTATAATTGTTTAATATTAAGTTTATTTCCAATTCCTTTAATTCTTCTTTAAATGATAAATATTTTTTAGCAACCTCGGATTGTTCCCTCAAAGGTTCAATCTGTGATTCTAATTCCGAAATGATATCATCGATTCTTAATAGATTTTGTCTTGTATTTTCAAGCTTTCTTTCTGCCTCTAACTTTCTTGTCTTGTATTTTACTATACCAGCAGCTTCTTCAAATAAATTTCTTCTATCCTCTGAACGCGTACTTAAAATTTCATCTACTCTTCCTTGTCCGATTAAAGAATATCCATCCTTACCTATCCCTGTATCCATAAAAATCTCTTGAATATCCCTTAATCTACAGGGTGTATTATTAATTAAATATTCACTTTCACCAGAACGGTAAAGTCTTCTTGTAACTGTTATTTCTGTATATTCAATTGGAACAATTCCATCAGAATTATCGATTGTTAAAGAAACCTCTGCACAGCCCAATGGTTTTCTTGTCTCTGTTCCTGCAAAAATAACATCCTCCATCTTTGCTCCTCTTAAAGTTTTGGCACTCTGTTCTCCTAAAACCCATCTTATAGCATCAGATATATTACTTTTACCACTACCATTTGGACCTACTATTGCAGTAATTCCTCCATTAAAATCAAGTTCAATTTTATCTGCAAATGACTTAAAACCCTTAACTTCAATTCGTTTTAAATACAATCTTAACACCCTCTCTAAATGTAAAAAAATAAAAATGCACTTATGTTCTGGTGTCCCATAAAAAATCTAACATATCTATTTTAATTATATAATTAAACAGGTGTCAAGCTAAGTTGAAAAATATAGTTTTATATACAAGAAACGTTTAAAATATTTTTATTTAATAAAAAATTATAGTTTAGTGATTATAATAATACAGATAGAAAGAGTTTATTGATATAAAAAGGACAGGCACTCTAATAATTGAATACCTATCCTTTATCTTTTAAAATTTTTATAAAATTAATCGTATATTTATCATTTTAACTTTTAAAAATGAAAAGTTTTAAAAAAACAAACCAAACAAAATACTTGCAATTACAAGCATAATTCCCCACCAATTCTTGATGATATTTGTGCCCAAGATATTAAATCCATTCTTTTAGCTGCACCTAAAACAGCTATATCACCTGAGCCACCTCTATTTGACATACATAATCCAGCTGTAATTGCTGATTCTATTGGATAAAAACCTATAAAGTATCCAAAAGCTGCAGTAGCCACAACCGCACCTATTACTATAAATGTTGAAACTATTATATTTGAAAGATTTATTGCAGCTATTATTTCCCCTAAATCTGTATTTGCAACTCCGACTCCAATCATAATTACCCATAAAAATTGTCCAGAAAAGAAACTTTGGAGCTTTTTAGTACCTTGTTTTAGTTGTTCAGGTATAAGATCTAATCCATTAAATAATGCTACTAATAAAACCATATATGCAAAAGTATGTATTTGTACTCCAAATATAGTTGGTAATAATTTTTTACTTAATAAATTCGAAAGAATAAAGAATCCCGTACACATTACGAAACCTGCTGCCAAATCACGATTTGTTAATTTAACCTCCTTCTTTACATCTTTAAAATTAGTATCTTTTGCTCTAATCAATTCACCATTTCCTGTTAATTCTGGTTTTTTATTACCTAATTTATTAAGTAACGCCGCAATTATAATCGATATAATATTAGCAATAGTAAGAATAGGTAAAGCAAAAGACAAAAACTGCTTAGAGTCATTTCCAGTAACTGATGAATATATTTGGCTCATAGGTATAGCTCCTGCACCTGTTCCTCCCCCCATAATTGGAAGGACATACATTGTTAATACTTTTTCAGGACTAATACCTGTTATTAATCCACCTAATACACCAAAAATCATTGCTCCAATAATACCTGCTAATATTGTTGGAATATAACCAGTTAATGCTTTTATCAAAAGTTTTCTATTTACAGCTAATATACTACCAGTAATTAAAACAGAAATAAATAAATTTAAAAAATTTGTAGATTCATAAAACGCTGTAATTGTTTCAGCAGTTTTTTGTGGCATGATGCCTGCATATACTAAGTATGCCGAACCTAAAAAGGCCAAAATTGCTCCACCACCAATATACTCATTCCAAATAGGTATTCTATCGCCAATCTCACCAAGTATAGCTCCTAATATTAAAGTAATTCCTAATGCTCCTACAATATCTCCTGGAAGAACATCAAATAACGAGGCTGAAATAATTGCTACTGCAAAAACAAAAAACAGAGGCAAAGGAATTCCATATAATTGTATTTTATTAACTCTCATAACTTTATACCCTTTGGTACTCTCTAACTTTTCCATAACTATTCCCCCTATTTTAAATATTTTTCTTTGACAAAGTTTTCAATTCTTATTAGTCATAAATAATTAATATAATTCTCAGTTTTGCATAAAACAACTAATTTTCTCCCCAAATATAAAACTTATAAAATATATTTACTTAACCTGTCTAATTATATCAATTATTGTCCCATCTCTATATTCGATTAAACCTACAATTTTTTCTCCATATTCTATCTGTTTAGGTTTTCCAACTATTTCTTCTGCTTTTTCTTTTAAGCTTTCAATTGTACATATAGGTAAATTTGTTTTTGAAAGTCTTTCTATTAAATCCCTTCTTCTTGGATTTATAGCAATACCTCTATCTGTTACTACAACATCTATTGTTTCACCAGGAGTAACAACTGTATTAACCTTATCAACAATTGTTGCTAATCTACCTCTTATTAATGGTGCCACTACAATAGACAATTTAGAACCAGCAGCTGTATCACAATGTCCCCCAGATGCCCCTCTGATAACTCCATCAGAACCTGTAATAACATTCACATTAAATTCAACATCTACCTCTAAAGCACTTAAAATAACAATATCTAAAAGATTAACAGCACATCCCTTATTATGAGGATTTGCATAAAAACTAGCATCTATTTCAACATGATTTGGATTATTTCCAACTGACTTAGCAGCAATCAAATCAAAAGATTGAACATCGTATAATTTATTTATTAACCCTTCTTCCATCATTTCTACAAATTGTCCTGTTATACCACCTAATGCAAAGCTTGCCTTTATATTTTCTTTTATCATTATTTCTTTAATAAACCTTGCAACTGCAAGTGAGGCACCACCCGTACCACATTGGATAGAAAAACCATTTACTAAATAACCCGATTCTTTAATTACTTGTGCAGCATATTTAGCAATTAATAATTCTCTGGGATTTTTGGTATACCTTGTGGCACCTGATACTATTCCTTTTGGATCACCAATTGAATCTAACAAGATAATATAATCTACGTCTGTTTGTGAAATACTGGCTGGTACATTAGGATAAGGAACTATGTTATCTGTAATAAGTATAACTTTATCAGCATATTGAGCATCTACTTTAGCATATCCTAATGATCCGCAAAAGGACTTTCCAAAATATCCATTGGCATTACCATATTCATCACATGTAGGTACTCCCAAGAAAGCTACATCAATTTTTAGTTCTCCTGATTCAATTGCTCTAGCCCGTCCACCATGAGAGCGAATCTTTACTGGATATTCTAATATTCCATTTGAAATTGCATCCGCAAGAGGTCCTCTTAACCCACTAGTTTCAATTTTTGTAATAACTCCATTTTTAATATGTTCTATCAATGGTGCATGCACACTATTTAATGAACTAGGTGCCAATGTAATATTCTTAATACCCAATTTAGATATAGTATCCATAACTAAATTAATAATAAAGTCTCCTTCTCTAAAATGATGATGAAATGAAATTGTCATGCCATCTTTTAGTCCGCTTTTAATAATTGCTTCTTCAATACTTTTTAGTATTTTTCCCTCTTTAGGCGGTACTGCAGAAATTTTTCTTCCATACTTTCTACCTGTAGGTTTAGTACTAAAAGGACCTTGGTAAGGTTTTAATTCCCCTATCCCTTCTATATAAGCCGGTATTTTTCTTCCAATACTATTAATAATCACTTTTTTCACCTCCTTTCATTTTATATACACCTGATGCTTCTGCTAATGTTAATATCCAATTAGCTCTTTCTATTATTGGCTTATCTATCATTTTTCCATCCATTGAAACAACACCTGATCCCTTTGCTAATGCTTCTCTACTTGCTTTAATTATACGAATAGATTTTTCTATTTCTTTTTCAGTAGGTGTGAATATTTGGTGTACTACATCTATTTGTCTAGGATTAATTACTGACTTACCATCAAACCCCAATTGTTTTATGAGTTTAACTTCGTTAGCAAATCCTTCATCATCATTAACATCTGAAAAAACTGTATCTATAGCATATATGCCAGCAGCTCTAGCTGCAATTAATATTAAACTCCTTGCCGTTAATAGTTCTATTCCCTCTATGGACCGTGTTGTTTTCATATCTGTAACAAAATCCTCTGCTCCGAGAGCAATACCTACTAAACGCGAACTTGAAGTTGCTATTTCATAAGCATTTTTAATTCCTAATGCACTTTCAATAGCTGCCATAAGCTTAATTGTTCCAACTTCCATACCTATCTTTTTTTCAATTTTTTCAATTACTTTTTCCACTTCAATTACATCTCTTGGAGTTTCTGTTTTTGGTAATCTAATAATATCTGGTTTAACTCTAACTATCGCTTCTAAATCTTGCAATCCAAAGGGTGTATCAAGACCATTTATTCTAACTGCTATTTCTGTACCTTCATAATCTATATTTTTTAAACAATTATACACTAATAACCTTGCTGCATCTTTTTCATTTATAGATACCGAATCTTCTAAATCAAACATAATTGTGTCGGCACCAAATATATGTGCATCTTTAACCATACTAGGATTATTTCCTGGCACATACATCATTGTTCTTCTTAATCTTACCATTAATTTACCTCCTCCCAATTTAAATTTTGTTTTTCTGTTGCCCTAAAAACTGCCGTTTGCACTCTTGCCTTAATCACACAATCTAATGCACCTTTATCATTTACTTTTACAATCGCATCTCTAATACCCAATTCAGCTAATGTATCTATAATCACTTTTTTTATTTGTTCTCCATATTGTTTTTCAACAACACTTTTTAATTCTAAAACAATTCCTTGATCTAAATTAGGCTCTACAACTACCAAAATATCACTCGATTCCAAAGTACCTGCACTTGCTACTCTTTTTATTTTCATACTTTCCCTCCTCATACATTTTAATCTTAAAGCTAATTTGAAACTATAAAATTCAAAGTATCTATTTTTAATATACAGAATTCTTTATCTTATCAATTATCTTTTGTCCTTCTGATGATGTTAAAAAATTATAAGTAGTCAATGGTACTATTTTCTTTACATCTACAATTTTACCTTCCTTTAATAGCTTTCTGACTCTTGATGCACTTATAACTTCATTACCGATTTTCTTTCTTGGTAACTCTATAACTTCTACCCCATATTTAGGAAGTATGCTTTTCATTGTATTGTTATAGTAAGCTGTTAATTCACACAAAGGCTCTTCTCCTACATATCTACGGTTAATATTAAGAATTGGAACAAAATACCTGGTAAAAATTTCAATATCTAAAAGTGCATGAATTTTTGCTGCATCATCATACTTTTTTAAAAAATACGACGGAAATGTGGCATTAGAAATCAAATAATCATTCGTTTGACACACAGTAACATTTTTTAAATGTTTAGTTCCCTCTTTAACTAAATTAAAACGAATTTCTGTTGAAAAATCAGATTTATCTTCAGATACAACAAACACATAAACCCAATCACTATCCATAGAAGCTTTTTCAATCAAATATTGATGTCCTAAAGTAAACGGATTACAGTTAACTACAACTGATGATATAATATAACCTTTTGTTTTTGGTAATGGTATATTTTTTATGAATTTTTCAATTCCGTTATTTTCATTTTCTAACAAAACGACTTCATCAAAAACCTCCGCTATTTTATAAAAACCCAAGTCTAAAAATATATCTAAATTTTTAGGCTTTGTATAAACAAATAATTGTTTTCGTCCTTTATTGTATGCTTTGTTTAATAGATGTGAAATTATTTTATTAGTAATTGCCATACCTTGATATTTTTCTTCTACAGAAACATATTTAATTACCTTGCCATCTAACGAACCAGTAGCTATTACCTTATCTACATCTAATAGAACATAAGTATATTCAGTATTGTTATCATATCTTAAACCTTGTTTTGAAAGAAATTCAGATACTAATTCACTTAAATAACTGTCGTAACCTTCAATAAAACATTCTTTTAAGTATATGAATTCCATATACTATTCACCTCTTAATCAAAAGTAAATATTTTTATATTTTTAATTTTCTTAATATTATAATAGCAATTAAATTGTTACTTGTCAAACATTTGTTGTTTAATTTAACATTTGTTATTATAATATTTAATGTAGAACAATTTATTTTAGTTATAAATTGTTAGTGTGTCAAATACTTTCTCTGTTTTAACATCATCATTTGTTAATATAATTAACATTTGTTTTGTATAAAACGAATTTACAAATCTATTTAATACCAAACATATAAAACAATTGTTATAAATAATATTTATTAAGCTCTTATACATTTTCAATAATAATTGCCTCAAAGTTTATATAAATAAACCATATATTTTTAAAATATTGGTTCATCAAACATTATGAGCAAAAAATTAAAAGGAGTTATTGGATTGAAATACATTCCAACAACTCCTTTTAATTTTAATAGATTTAATTTATACAATTAAAAATCCACACATTTAATCTTTAATTGTAGACATCTGCCAATGATAACACTTTTAATGCAGTTGCCTCATCAGTAATTAATACATTTATATATTGTCCTCTCAATGCTCCCAATATTGCCTTTGCCTTAAATTTACCAGAAACAACCCCAATAGTATATTTAACTTTGCGAAAATCCTCTAAATCTAATCCTATAACCTTTTTATTGATATCTGCATCTATTTCATTTCCATTAACATCAAATAACCTAGCATAAATACAACCAACCGATTTTTCTAAATCAACGCTTAAGTTCTTATTTGAATTTAAATAATTTGCCCAATGAGAAGATGCGAAAACTGCATCAATTGTACCAATTCCAGTTAATACAATGTCACATTTTGTAGCTAAAAATAATGTATCATTGACAACAGGTTCTTGTAATAAAGTTTTTCTAGCATAATCATTGTCTATGTATAAAGGAGCATATAAATATTTATATTTTCCACCATAAGCATCTGCAAACTTTCTTATTAATTCATGAGAATCAACAAGTGGATTGTCCTTCGCTGCTGCTCCAAGAACTTGAACAGCAGTGATATTTTTCTTATTCTGTGGTCTAATATTCTTAATTACACTATAGAGAGTTTTACCCCATAATATTCCTACTATAGAATTATCAGTGATTATTCTATCTATATATTCAGCCCCTAATTTTCCTAACGAATGAATGGTCTCATCATTTGACATCATATGGTTGTTTAATACTATAGCTTCCTTTAATTGAAAATGTTTAACTAATAAATTCTCTATATCTGTTGACCTCTCCTTAGGATGATTAATTATAATTTCAACAACATTTTTTTCTTTAGCTTCTTGCAAAAGTTTTGCAACTTTAAAACGTGAAGTCGATAAATGTTTTGCGATTTCAGTTTGAGTCATATCTTTTTCATAATACATAGTAGCTAAATTCACAAGAAATTTTATTTTATCTAATTCGTTTAATTTTTCATAATCCATATTAAACAACCCCTTATAATCTTATTTTAATTATATTTTAATTATATCTTAATTAAAATGTATGATATTACTTCGATGATATTTTTATATATTACTCTTGAAAGTTACAATTTTATTTTATTAAATAATATTTTATTTTTAAAAAGTACATACAATGAGTTAAATGTATGTTGAACAAAAAATATTAAGTATATATTTTTTAAGCTAACTGTATATATTATAAAAAAACATATTAAATATTGCAATATATGAGAAAAATATTTTGTAATAATATCCAATATATACCTTGCTATTATAAAAACAATATAAACTACTTTGTTTTTTATAAATAACCAACTTTGAATTATCTTCCCAAATTATTTACATAATACCATAAACAAAGTGCCATAAATGAGTAAAAGCATTACATACTTCTACTATTTATGGCACTTGCTTATAATCATTATATTAATTTTAATTATCTTGGTTCCACAATAAATTTGATCGCTGTTCTTTCTTCCCCATCTATTTCAACTTCTGAAAATGCTGGGATAACAACCAAGTCAATGCCATTTGGTGCTACAAAACCTCTTGTTATTGCAATAGCCTTTATTGCTTGATTTACTGCACCTGCACCTATAGCTTGTATTTCTGCTGATGCTCTTTCTCTTAAAGTTGCAGCTAAAGCTCCTGCTACAGCCTTTGGTTGTGATTGAGCTGATACCTTTAATACTTCCATATATAACTCCTCCTTCATATAGACTATAATTATCACTCTCCTATTATGTATTCTATATAAAGGAGTTTTTTCCTTCTTTATATAATCGAGTTAATATAATCAAATAACGACATTTTATAACATTTTTCTTCGTTTCTTAAGCATATTTCAAATAAATCTAAATCAGTAGATTGGTGTACCTTGACCTTTTTGTCGGAAATTTGTTGTAAAGTGTCGTTAAAAAATCTTTTCTTATCTGAATACATTTTTGATAACGTTTTTTGATTAACAATCAATTCTATTGATTTTGATTCTTTAAAATACATATTAATATAATATAAAATCATATCATTTAATAAGCTTGATTCAACAAGCTCTCTAAAAGCTGGATGAAAAGGCCCCGCAACTACATTTTTGCCAAGAGTAAAGTCATCTGAAACCTGTAGACCTATTTTCATTATATAAATATTATTTTTATAAAATAGTTTATAAAGTTCTTTACATATATACACAGCATCTATTAATTCTAAAGGTTTATACATACCTTTTCTATATAATACCTCCAAATAGGTATCCTTAACTACAAGCGTTGGATAAATTCTAACAAAATCAGGTTTTAATTCAATAAATTTTTTTGCAGTATATATATCCTTTTCAAAGGAATCTCCATAAAGCCCCACCATCATTTGAAGACCTAATTTAAAGCCATATTCTTTTATTAATTTTGAGGCATTAACAACATCTTCACTACTATGTCCCCTACACTGTCTCATTAATACATCATCATCCATTGATTGTGCACCAAGCTCTATATTCTTCACACCATATTTTTTAAGATTATCAAGTATTTCCCTATCAATATAATCTGGTCTTGTAGACAATCTAATCTCATCAACTAATCCTTTATCTACATACTCCTTGGCTATACTTAAAAATTCCTTCTGTTTTTCTATTTCTATCCCTGTAAAACTTCCTCCAAAAAAAGAAATCTCAATATGTGAATTATTTCTATCTATAGTTTTTAGATGTTCTTCAATTATCTTATAAACATCTTCAACCTCTACATCATTGTATTGACCTGTAATTCTTTTTTGATTACAGAAAATACAATCGTGAGGACACCCCTTATGTGGAACAAAAATTGGTATTATAAAATGCTTCATATTACTAATCAACTCCTAATGTTCTCAATGCTTCCCTTGCTGCATTTTGTTCTGCCTCTTTTTTACTCTTTCCTATTCCCTTGCCATATAAAGTATCATCAAGATAAACATTAATTTCAAATGTTTTATTATGATCAGGTCCATATTCATTTGCTACCCTATACACAATTTTTTTATTTATATCTCTTTGAACATACTCCTGTAGTTTAGATTTATAATCATTGTAGTTTATATCATTGCTGAATAGTTCAATTTTTTCCTCTAAATTCTTAATAACAAACTTCTTAGCCTTTTCATATCCCCTATCAAGATATATTGCAGCTATTACTGCTTCACAGCAATCCGCAAGGAGAGAATCCTTTTCTCTCCCTCCAGTAAGTTCTTCACCTTTTCCTATCCTTAAATATTCATTAAACTTTAATCTTCTTGCTATCTCTGCCAAAGAGGACTCACAAACAACTGCTGCTCTAATCCTCGTTAATTTACCTTCGTGCTTATTTTTAAACTTTTTAAATAGATATTCACTTACTATTAAACTTAAAACTGAATCACCTAAAAACTCCAATCTCTCGTTATGGGAATTATATCCTAAATTAAACTGATTTGCATATGAACTATGCGTTAGTGCAATATCTAATAAACCTATATTTTCAAAATCCACATCAATTATTTCTTCTAAACGCTTTAACTGTTTCTTTCTTATTTTATCCATATAAAGCCCCCTAATGATTTTTTTGTCACATTTCATAAGTTAACTTTATATTAATAAAATTAACTTATGAAATATGTTAAAAGCCCCGAATAAATCGGGACTATGTTAAAAATCTGTATTTTCCTTTATGTACTCAACAACATCTCCAACAGTTTGGATTTTTTCTGCCTCTTCATCTGGGATTTCTAAATCGAACTCATCCTCAAGAGCCATTATTAACTCAACAACATCTAATGAATCAGCACCTAAATCATCCATAAATGATGATTCCATTGTTATATCCTCAGGATCTATTCCTAAAACTTCTGAAATTCTTTCCTTAACTCTTTCAAATATCATAAGTTCACCTCCCTTCAAACTCAACTATATAATATTACATATAATGTAAAGAGTCAACATAAATTATTATTTCTTATTTATATTATGAATAGATTATATTTCTTATTCAATATTTATCTTAACTAACTCTTCCTTTATATCATCAAGTATTCCGCCATCATAGGCAGCTTTAGCTTGTCTTATTGCATTTTTAAAGGCCTTTGCATTTGAGCTTCCATGTGCCTTTATAACTAACCCATCAACACCAAGTAGTATTGCCCCTCCATATTCTGTATAGTCAAATTTTCTTTTAAAATTTTTAAATACAGGTTTTAAAAGAAGTCCTCCTATCTTACTTCTTAAAGTTGACATTATTTCCTTTTTCAAAATTTCAAATATGGTACCTGCTACTCCTTCATATACCTTTAAAATCATATTTCCCGTAAATCCATCACACACAACAACTTGAACATCTCCATTTGGTATATCTCTGCCTTCTATATTACCTACAAATCCATTTATTTTATTTTTTATAAGTTCAAAGCTTTGTTTTGTCAATTCATTACCCTTTTCTTCCTCTGAACCTATATTTGCAAGTGCTATCTTAGGATTATTAATTCCCAAAACCTTATTTACATACACTTCTCCCATCATAGCAAATTGTAATAAATTGTTAGGTTTACAATCTGCGTTTGCTCCAGCATCAACAATTACAAATGGGCCATTTTTACCTGGCAATACCGGAGTCAAAGCAGCTCTATCGATTCCTTTTATCCTTCCTAATAGGAATATACCTCCTGCTAAAATAGCACCTGTACTTCCAGCAGATATAAGTGCGTCAGCTTTTCCTTCCTTTAATAATTTAAATGCAATAACTAATGATGAATCTTTTTTCCTTCTTATAGCCATAGTTGGTGATTCATTGTTCTCAATAATATCTGTAGCATTAACAATTTCAATATTCAATCCAGTAGTATCATACTTTTTTATTTCATTTTTTACTTCCTCTTCTCTACCTACTAAAATAATATCTAAATTGAATTCCTTTGCAGCTTCAACTGCACCCTTTACTATCTCCTGTGGAGCATTATCTCCACCCATTGCATCTATTACTACTCTCATTGTATCCCTCCTTACGTTGTTAATTTTTAGTATACTATTTTTATAAATTAATTCAAGATAGTTGTAAATACTAAAATTTTTATTTTAACATAGTCTAATAATAAACCAATGAAATAATTTTATTTGGAACAAATTTTTTATATAAAAAAAGGGTTCTATAATAAATGTTGGGGCGTAGCCTCAGCATATTTTTTTACAAAAAAAATATGCACCTGTTTTAGATGCCTGGTAAAATTAAATTAACTACAAA
>NZ_JAIHAO010000047.1:0-14014 GCF_020054765.1 Caloramator sp.
ACTTTTTCAAACAAAGAAAAGCTTAGAATTGCTTAGCGAAATGAACGAATGCCCAAGAAATCCTTCATGGGGCTAATCAATATATAACTTTTTCAACAGATTGAAGGGAGTAAGATTTTGTCTACTCCCTAAGTATTAACTCCTCTATAGCCTTTGCTACTCCATCGTTATCATTTGTATCTGTTACATAAGCTGCTATCTCTTTTATTTCCTCCTCCGCATTTCCCATTGCTATAGGAAAACCTGCAAATTCAAACATAGTCTTATCGTTTTCATTATCACCAAAACAAACTATCGCTTCTCTATCTATATCAAAAAATTCCGCAAGCCTTTTTAATGCATTACCCTTTGACACTTCTTTATCCATTATCTCAAAGTTGTTCATATATGATGAAAAAATTGAAACATCCATATTATCTCTAATATATTTTTTTAGTTCCTGAAGCTTCTCTACCTCATCTTCAAGAGCCATAACAACAACCTTTAAGAAATTCTCTCCCTCTTTTTCAACAACATCCTCAAGGCTGTCTACTATCTGTATATTTATTCTTTCATCCTCTGGAACTGTTTCATTCCACTTTGAATAGTTTAAGGATGAATGTATGAGCTTTTCTGAATATATAGTATCAGTTGTGTATATATGTGGATAAAATCCCCATTCTCTTGTAACCTTTATTATATCCAATAGAGTTTCTTTTTTTATGTATTTTTCATATATAACCTCATTTCTATCCTTTTCACGAATATATGCTCCATTTGACGCTATGATAGGTGCCTTTGTGCCTATTATTCTTGCATAGGATTTTGCTGAGGTGAAAATCCTACCTGTACAAATAACCAACTTAATCCCCTTCTCAGATGCCCTCCTTAAGACATCTTTAGTATATTCAGTCACCTGCTTTTGGCTATTTAATAGTGTTCCGTCCATATCCATTGCTATCAATTTGTATTTCAAAGCTATCATCCTTTCGCTAATATTCCCTAAAAATTATACTATAAAATAATAAAAATATAAAACATAAACTTTTTATTCATATTCTAAAATTTAAGGACAGGCTATTTTAGCCCGTCCTCAAGAAATTTCCACTCTAATACATCTCCATCCTTTAAAGTATATGAACCTGAACCTACAGAAGGCTTTACACCATTTACAAAATAACACCAACCACTATTTGCACCATAATCCCTTTCCTTTAACCCTGCAATTGATGAAAAGTAAATACTACCTCCTGTTCCCTTGGCTCTATAGGATATCTTATTATCTATCAATACCTTCAATGTAACATCTCCTGCAGTTTTTGAATTGATGTCTACATAGCCCTTATAAATTACTTTATTGTTTATTGTATCAATTATAAAAACATTTGGTTTTAAAGCTGCAGATTTATTATTCTTTGAGACATTGTTCTTTTCTGTTTTATTTTTACTCTCCTCATTTTTATTTAGACTATTTGTGCTATTTTTACTTTCTTCCTTTTTTGCCTCGCTTGATTTATTCTGTTCTTGTTTTACAACCGCACTATCATTACCTTGGCTTTTGTCCTTAACACTATTTTCTTCAACCTTATCTTTATTTTCATCCCTTTGTTCTACTTTTTTTTCCTCTTTATTATTCAATTCAATATTCTCTACTACTGGTTTTTGAAGCCTATTTTGTAAACTGCCTGCAAAAGATATTGCTGTAACTGATAAAACAAGCATTACTACAATTAGCAGTAACTTCTTTTTCATATGACTGCCTCCTAAGCCCTTTTTTGCTTTTTAATCAAAACTATACCTAATAATATCATTAAAATTGATAATACCGCTACTATATTTGCATCAAACATATCACCTGTTTTTGGAAGTAGCTTCTTTGCTTCCTCCTCACCAGTATATTCAAATACCTTTAGCTTACTAACATCCACATTATTTCCAAAGAAATTATACTTTCCTGCCCTTTTAAACTCCCTTATTGCAATAAGTGCTCTTAAGGCTTGTTCTGTTGCCATATAATCAGCCTTCTTGTTTAATTCGTGGGCAAACTGTCCATCATTAACTCTAAAGCTTAAAAGTGCAGAATATAAATCTCCATTTGTCTTTGTAAACTTAATTCCCTCTGGATTTTCTCCAACCGCAGTAAGTCCTAATATTACAAATGAAATTGTTTCGCTAAAGCTTCCAAAGCTATCGGGTATATATCCAGAATCTATCTGCATTTTAGATAAACTGTCAACAGCCTTATCTACTGATGCCTTTACCTTTTCATTTGACATATAAGGTGAAAGGGCTGTAAGAGCAACACCAGTAATATCAGGGTTTATTCCCATTTCAGAATTTAGAGTCCATCCATATAGTTCTTTACCATTTTTATTAACTGTAATTGCCTTATCAAGTATAAACTCAACAAGTTTTTCTCTTGTTATTTTATAGCTCGACTTATCGGCTGTATAGTCTAACGCAAGAAGTGCAAAAATAGCATCGTTTATAAGGAATTTATCTATACTTCTCTTATTGTATAGTTCCTCCATTAGGTTGTATCCTGCAAAGTTGTATGGACTATATCCTGCTGCTGTCAATGTAATAATTAACTTTTCTATATCTGTATTTGTATATTCATCTATTCCATAGGATTTAAGTTCCTTTGCTGCATCCTCAATTAGCTTTTCATCTATCTTTTTTCCCATCTTTGAAAGGCTTAAAAATGCCCACATATCTAATTGGTTCTTTTCAATGTAACCTAACGTTAAATTTAAATCCTCTTCTATATTCTTCTTTATTAGGTTATTATTCTTTGAGATAACTTCAGTATAAGCACTATCTCTATAATCTAAACTTGGGCTATTTACTCCATCAATATTAAATACACCCTCATCCTTAACAACAGTTGGGGATTTATCCACATTATAACCACTTATTTTGTAGCTGTGGATTCCCTTTTCTAAACCTTCTATGCTTATCTCTCCATTTTCATTTGTTATATAATTCTTTTCATCAACCGTTACAATAGCACCAGCAATTGGAGTTGTTACCTCCTTGTTTTGATACCAATCAAAATAAGTATATGCAAATTGGATTTTAAAAGGTTTATTTGCCTCTACAATATCTGGAGTAAACTTTATATTGTTTACATAAGCTGTTGTAGAATCTCCATAGAATACAACTATCTCATCACCATCGTTTGGAATATATGATTCTATTGAAGTCATAGGAGTCTCTATTTTATTTTTGCTCTTTATATAATACATCCATCCATCATATCCACCAAATTTACCAGCCTTTAGACCATTTATTTCTTCAACATATTTGCCCCACTTACTTTCTTTAACCGTATATGAAATACTATTATTGTTAAGAAGTTTTTCTAATCCTGAAAGAGCAGTTTTTTCCTCTACTTCACCTCTTACAATAGTATCAAGTAATCCCTCTACTCTTATTGTAAATTTTGGTTTTTTTATTTCAAACTTAATTGCATCTGCTACTATATTAGGAATTTCATTTTCCTCTTTAAAATCATAAAACTTAAGCTCGTGTACTCCCTCATTAAGTCCCTGTGGAAGTTCTATTCTATTTTCTGTAACCTCTACACTTTTTCCATCTATTTCAGCCTTAAATCCCTCTATTTTAGTTACTGTATTAGTCCAATCATCATAATTGTTAAACGTAATAGTCAATGCCTTGTTAGGACTTAAGGTTGAGAAACTTATATCATTTGCTAAATATGGCTTTGGATAACAGCCATAGTATAGTAATAGTTTTTCACCCTTTTTAAGTTCAGTCCCGTCAATTGAAGTCATAGGCACTTCATACTTTCCATCCCTTTGGATAGCATACATCCAACCTGAATAATCACCTAAACTTCCTTCCTTAAGTCCATTAACTTCTGAAATATACTTTCCATAACCACTGTCCTTTAATACATAGCTTATTCCCTTTGATTTTAAAACCTCATCCAAAGCATCAAGGGCGTTAGTCTTTTGTGTCTCTCCCTCTGCAATTATACCCTGATTGCTCTCTACAACTACATATACACTGTTTGAATTTGCTAAAGCTTGCTTAGGAAGTATTGCTAAAAATTGTAATAGTATAAAGATAGAAAGAACTATTCTGGAAACTGTTTTTTTCATACATCTCCCCCCACTTCTTTAATATATGTTACCTCCAGCCTATTTTTAAATCGTTTTAGTATCTTGTACATTTCATCATAAAATAGAACTGAGAAAATAAAGTTTGAGCTTGAATGGAGTACGTCAAATACTAATCCTGATAAATAGGCTAAGGTAATTGTTTTTATATTAATAGGCCTTATAAAGCCTATAATATGCCAAAGATTCATAATCCAATCAAACATAAAGCCATAAAGAAAACATATTATTGAAAAATACTCTAATTTTATTTTTTTTCTAATAAAACCAGAAATCATTCCAACCAATCCCCAAGCAAACATCTGCCATATTGTCCAGGGACCGTGGCCTAGAAAAATATTTGAAACAAAAGCAGCTACATTGCCTACTAAAAAACCAACAAAGGGCCCAAATACATTTCCAGATACCGCAACTATAAAGGTAGTTGGCTGGACATTTGGAATTGCACCAAAAGGAATTCTAAAAACACCTGCAATTGCACCTAATGTTGCAATAAGCCCTATCTCCTTTGTCCCCATTTTGCTCCTTTCAAAATATATAAAGGCAGCAAATAAAATAAAAATTAAAGAAAAGTTTATAAAAAGTTCAATGTTCACTTATTTCCCTCCAAAGCCTCTATAAACTGTTTATAGGTAAAAATTCCGCCCTTAAATTCTCTAATCAACTTATTTATCTCTGTTGTATAAAAGATGCAATCCTCTAATACCTTTCTATCTCCCATCTCTGCTATCTCACCATTAAACATTAATATAAACTTATCTGAAATATCTGCTGCAAACTCTATATCGTGTGTAATCAAAATTATAGATACACCTTCATCTGCAAGCCCTTTAAGAATTTTTGCTATTTCACCTTTAATATTATTATCTATTCCCCTTGTAGGTTCATCTAAAAGAAGAACCTTAGGTCTTAATATAAGTGTGTTTGCAAGTGCAAGCCTCTGTTTCTCTCCTCCACTTAAATCCCTTGGATTTTTATCCTTATGTTTATATAAATCTAATTTTTTAAGTATATCATCTACAATCCCTTTATCCTTTATATTAAAATTGTTAAGAGTAAACAGAAGTTCCTCATAAACTGTATCCTTGGTAATATAGTCATTTGGATTTTGAGAAAGATATCCTATTTGCAGTGCCCTATCCTTTATGCTTAATTTATTCATAGTTTTTCCATCTAAAAGTATATTTCCCCTATAATCAACAAGCCCTATGATTGACTTTAAAAGTGTTGATTTTCCTGCACCATTTGGTCCTATTAGGGCAGCTATTTCTCCGTTTTTAATGCTAAACCCAACATTTTTTACAGCAGTAAAACTGCCATATTTTACTGTTATATTATCAACCTTAAGCCTATCTTCTCCTTTATTTTCTTCTTTGTTAATGCTCTTTAAACTTATATCCTTCAACCTACTTTTTATTACTCTACTATCTGAAGGATATTGTTCAATTCCAATCTTTTTCGCAACCTTAATTCTTGAAGGAAAAAATTGATGTACCACACTATTATTTATCCTATAAGCCTCTTCCTTTGTACCTACAAATTCAATTCTTCCATCCTTCATAACTATAAGTTTATCTATACTGTCAAACCATCTTGACACCCTCTGCTCTATGACAATAACATTTATCATAAGCTCTCTATTTATCTTTTTTACAATATTTAATATTTCATCTGCACTTACAGGATCAAGCTGTGAGGTTGGCTCATCTAAAATTATACACCTTGGCATAAAGGAAAGTGCTGAAGCTATTGCAACCTTCTGCTTTTGTCCACCAGATAAAGTTGATATATCCCTGTCATATAAATCTGTAATTCCACAAAACTCAAGTGACTCCCATATTCTCTTTTTAATAGTACCTTCATCTAATGCTATATTTTCAAGACCAAAGGCTATTTCCCTATATACCTTATTCATCAAAAGCTGCCTTTCAGGATCTTGAAAAACCATAGTAATAAGCGAAGCTCTTCTTCTTTCATCTATCTTTAGTATTTCTTCATCATCTAAAAGAACCTTGCCTCCTATTTTACCACCATAAAAATTTGGCACTGCTCCTGTTATGCATTTTGCAAGAGTGGATTTTCCCGAACCAGAATATCCCGCAACTAAAATAAACTCTCCATCCTTTATTTCTAAATTTATATCATCTAATGCCTTTTCATTAGAATTTGGATAATAATAATTTAAATTTTGTATTTTAATTTGCATATACATTCTCCTTGTAGTAATAATTAATTACAAAACTTAAAACAAAAACTAATACACATACCGAAAAGGTAAAAGGATTTAATGTTAATTTATAATCATCATATACATTGTAATCAGTAACCTTTTTAACAATTAAAAAGTAGAAAATAGATATTATACTTATTATTGAAACTAAATAATCAATATGTTTAAATTTGCTTTTATTAAATACAGTTCTTTTACCTGATAAAAAACCTCTTATGTAGGCAGACTCTGATATATCAAAGGAAGCTTCAAGGGATTCCTCTATTAAAACAATAATAAGTGGAATTTGTGCCTTTATCCTTTGGAATCTACTTTTACTGTTAAACTCAACCCCTCTAACTTGATAAATATCCCTTAAATCCTTTAATTTCTTTTTCATCGTAGGAATAAGTTTAAAACAAACCATAAAAAGTAATGTTGTTTTTGGCATCTTTGATGAAAAAAAAGATAATGCTGCATCTGAATCTATATAAATTTCAAATATATAAAATAAATAAATTATTATTAGAAGTTTTACTGCAAACAAAACACTATATATTAAATTTTCAAGAGTGATATACTTGTTAAAAACATTAAAAAGCACTACCACTCCTGCATTAACAAATAGTAAATTTATAAAAACTGTTATAGCTAAAAGAGGTAAAAATACCTTAACTGTTGAAATTATAAGTTCCTTTTTATTAAAATATAAAAACACAACTAATTCGCAAATTAAAATACTTAATAAAACCAAAGGATTCATAGTTAAAAAGCATATAGAAACTATCATTAGTGCATATAAAATTATAGACAATATATGTAAAGAATATCTATTCATTTTTTTCACTCCATAAATAATTATCTATGATTAAATATTGAAAATATCTAAGTTAATTTTATTAAATACTATACTTCTATTTATAATTCCCTTTTATCATAAAAAAAAGGCCCAGTAAGGGCCTTAAAATACTATGCTTAATATTTTAAGTCTCCCTTCCCTCCGAAGGTAACTTTATCCCTTTACAGGCAGGTTTCCTGGCTTGTGGTTCATCCTCTACCTAACCTTCCCAATAAGGTGGTATACTTAGGCTTCGTCACCACTCACAGTAGCGGGGGCTGCAACGGATTTTAACCGTTTTCCCTTTTAACCATAAAATATGGCACCTGTAAAAATATTTACTTTTCAAATATAATATATAATATTCTAAGAAAATAATCAACGTTTTTTTAAAATTTTCTTTATATTTATCCAAGTTAACATTTTACTATTTACTTAATCATAATTTTAATATAAACTAATTTAAAACAGTATTTCGGAGGGATGGTATGGAATATATTTGCCCATTATGTAAAACTGAAGGAGACATAGTACAAAGAATAACTGTTGAAAGTCTTGTTAATGACCACTTTAAAAAACATTTAAAATCCAGCGAATATGGTCTATGTAAAAATCCAGATTGCGATATAGTTTATTTTAACAATGAAACATCGGAAGTATATTTCCAAAGAGATATAAAGGTACCTGTTTGGTATAAAAATCAAGAAAATCCTATCGTGTGTTACTGTGGAAATGTTACCTTGAAGGATATCATCGAACTTGTAGTTGAAAAGCAGGAGGTTAAGACGTTTCAAGAATTAGTTAATGCAACTGATGCTATGAAAAACTGCCGATGCAAAACACAAAATCCATCAGGAAAATGCTGCAAAGAGTTTTTAGAGGATGCCTTTAATTATGCCATAAGTCTAATTAGCGATAAACCTAATCAAAATCGTTTATGAAAATAAATACGTTTTAGATATTAATTTATAAAAAATAGAATTTAATTAGCCCCATTAAGGATATATTAACCTAAAATTCCTTTTTGGGGCTTTTTAATATAAAACTTATTAATAAGTTATAAGTGATATGACTGCCATTAATAAAACTCCCGTTAAGGCACTTATACCATAAAGAAGCCCTATAATTTTTACCGCATCAAGCTTATTTTTAGACTCCTTTACTAAAAATATTAAACCTAAACCTGCATTTGCACATAGCCCTGCAATTGCACTTGAAAAGCTAATTATTCCTAAAACAAAGGCCTGAATTATTCCAACTGATATTGCACAGTTTGGAATAAGTCCCACCAATGAAACAAATATAGGCTGCACAAAGGATGATTTACCTAAAATACCTACACTTTTATCAATTTGGAAGGTTTCCACTAAGTATCCAAGTGCTAAATTAATTAAGAACATATATATAAATATTTTTAAACTCTTTTTTATTGAATGATATAAGACTTCTTTGAAATCAAAGTGGTCTGTTAAACACTCATCGGTGGCTGCAAGTTCTGCTCCTGTATCGTTTACTTCGTTTACTCTGGACTTTAGCACAAAATCAACTAAATATCCCCAAACGACAGCAATACTAAACTTAAGAAGAATAAAAGGTAGCACCTTATCCATAGCTTCTGTATTTGAAATCAATACAGGAAGTGCCTCATCAGAGGTTGCTAAAAATATTGAAAGAAGTGTACCTAATGTAATATAACCCTGAAAATAAAACATAACTCCAAGTATTGAAAAACCACACTGTGGCACAATACCAAGGGCTGCACCAATTATAGGTCCAAACTTTCCTGCACTTTTTATCTTATAATCATACTTTTTTCCCATCCTATGTTCAATGAACTCGATGAAAACAAAGGCTACTATAAGTATAGGTAGTGCTATTATTGTATCGTGCAATGCCTCGTGTAAAAATTCCATAATACCCCTCCTCTATTTGCAAATAATTTGCATTATCTATTATAATATTATTCCCAAATTATATCAATATATACATAAAATTTTAAATATTAGTTTCACATTAAATAAAAACACCATAAGCAATGTGAAGCAAATATCTTTAAAAGCTCTAAAGCTTATTCAGATTGTTGACAATCCAATCGTTAGTTGAAGTATGAAAAAGCCCCATGAAAGGATTTCAAAAGGCTCTTTCATGAGCTTTAGCGAAATGAAAGAATGCCCAAGAAATCCTTAATGGGGCTAATCAATATATAACTTTTTAAACAGCCTGTATAAGCTCTAAAGCTTATTTCATACATCTTGTTACTTCATTTATTGTTTATGGTATCATAAAAATATTATTTTAAAACTTAAAAACCTACATCCAAATTAACCAAGCTACTATATATCCAGAAATTACCGCAGATAGTGTAAAAGGTACACTTAGCTTCATAAAATCCTTTGCCTTAACTTCATATCCTTCATTTCTTAAAATACCAAGTGTAGTTATATTAGCCGATGCACCAATTGGTGTAATATTTCCCCCTAATGTTGCACCAACCAAAAGTCCATAGTATAGAACATATGGTTCAATCCCCATACCAGCTGCCACCTTTGCTGCAACTGGAAGCATTGTTGCAGTGTATGGAATGTTATCAATAAAGGCTGAAACCACAACAGAGAACCAAACAAATAGGGAATATATTGTAAATAATCCCCCATTACCAAACTTTAAAAATAGTTTGCTAATGTCGTTAATAACTCCAACTTCTGTTATTCCGCCTATTATTATAAAAAGAGACATCAAAATTAATATTGTCTGGTAATCTATTTGTAATAGAGTTGCATTTAGGGCATCTTTATTTTTATTGATTAAAAGTTCCTTAATTAATCCTATTTGTAATAGAATAACACATATTAAACCATTTGTAATGGAAGGTTTATTTGGTATAAATGATGCTAAAATTAAAAGAACAACCATTGATAAAATTAGATATGTTGGGAACATATCCTCAACCTTTTCCCTCTCTTCAAGATGGATAGGCTGATTATATTTTCTAAAAAATACTACCAAAACAAAGGATGCCACTATCGCACCAAGTTGAACTATAAAAAACAATCCTATTCTTCCCTTGAAAAAGAAGAAATCTAAAAAATCCATATTTGCAAATCCACCAAGAAGCAGTGATGTAGTATCACCAACCAATGTTGCAGCTCCCTGTAGATTTGAAGAAATAGATATTGCAATTAGCATATATACAGGTGAAATGTTTATTCTTCTTGCTAAATTTAGTGCAACCGGTGCAATAATAAGGACTGTTGCAACATTATCTATAAAAGCTGAAACAATACCCGCAAACAAGGATAGTGAAATAATAACCCATTTTACAGAACCCACCCTATCGACTATAAAATCAGCCATTGCGGCAGGCATTTTTGATTCAATAAAAAGTGAAACTATCCCCATAGTTCCTGTAATCATTAAAATAACATTCCAGTCTATAGTACTAAAAACCTTGTTGTAAGGAAGAATTCCTAATAATACAAACAAAAATGCAACAACAACTGCCACCTGAGTTCTATATTTTGGCATAAGTATTAAAAGTAGATACGTTAGTAAAAATAATATTAATGCTAATGTCTTCATCATTCGTCCCCCTTATTTCAATATACATTTAAATATAAACCTCTTAAAATGCTTTTTAGGCACTATTGCATAATCTAATGTCTTAAATCCAGCTTCCTCTAACTCCTTTCTTATGTCGCTTACAGCAGCAATCACTGCCTCCTTTGTTATTCCTGCTGCTGACTTTAAAATGTGCATAATCTCTTCATCAGAGGTTACAGATAAAATCCCATAGGGTAAATCAATTATAGCCAAATCATATTTTTTATCCACATCAGCTATATCTTTATTTTCAACCTTTACATCATATCCAAAAAACTCTATATTTTTTACTGCATTCTCTACTACCTTATCATTTATATCATAACCCTCTATATCTACAGAAAGTGCTGCTGCCTCAAGAAGAACCGTTCCCACACCACAGCAGGGGTCTACAACCTTTTTATCAAGATTATCCCCAAGACCTATGTTTAGCATACTTCTTGCTATTCTAACAGGAAGAGCATTGCAGTAATAAACAGGCTTATGTTCGTGCTTATGCCATTCTCCACTATTTTTTATGTACCTACCAAATATCCACATTCCATCAACTAAAGTTAATGCAAACATAACTTTAGGATTATAAACATCAACATCTCCCTCTATTCTCTCTCCAATTATCCCCTCAAGCCTATGCTTTTCATTAAATTCAACCTTTACCTTATCATCTACATCAAAATACTTTACTTTGTATTTTTCTTGGTTTAAATTAAGCTCCTCAACCTTTTTAATTAATTCATCAAAACTATTTGAGCTTGCCAGAATATCTATTTTATACTTTATAAAAACACTTCTATTTATATCAAAATCCTTTTCACTTAAGAAATATTTTTCACTTAAATCCTTATTAAAAATTACCCTCATCTCTAAATTGCATAGTTCAGCTTCATCTGGTCTGTAATTAATGTAATACAAAAACATACTCTCACCTCAAAATTTAAGGCTGCATAACGCAGCCTAATTATCAATGCTTTATATTATCCCATACATAGGCTATTTTTGCAACCTTTCTACCTTCAACATCAACTACAACTTCCCTAAACACTTTTCCACCCATCTTTTCATAGAATTTTCTATTTTTATTATCCTTATAGGTCCAGACAATTAAATTTTTAATGTTTTCTTCAGCCAACTTTTCTACTGCAGCATTAAAAAGCATTGTTCCTATCCCCTGACGCTGATAGTCACTATACACATAGATTGACTTAATAACTCCTTGATAGTTTTCAAATCCGTCTGTTGAAAAAACAATAAATCCAACTAATTCTCCATCCTCATTTTCTGCAACAAACATATATTCTCTTGTTTCAGGGTCTTCAAATAGTCTATCAAGCCAAGTATCCTCAAGTTCATCATAGGTTCTATGTTCTAAAAATTCATTTGGAATTATTCCCTCATAAGTATCCTTCCAAACATCCATGTGTATCTTGGCGACAGACGGGACATCACTTGGAATAGCTTCTCTAACCAACATTACAACTCCTCCAAATTATAATCTTATTATATTTATATAAAATCTACGAATTTATTTTACATTTTTATTATACAAAAGTAAAGAAAACTTAGAGGGAATAAAGCTCTATATTTATCTTTTTTTCCTTAAATATCGCAATTATTTATATTTATTTAAATTATAGTCCTGCTGCTGTGTTAATATTCCTATAATGTGCCTCAACATACTCACTTGATGTATCCTGACTGTGTGGGAGGCTATTTTTTAAGTATAAATCAAAATGTCCTGTTACTCCATTATTTGTAATTATCTGTGCACTGTGGGGCATACCTGATAATGAAGCTGCAATATTCATACCATCTTTAAATATAACAACTGGTCTTGGATTCCACTGCCAAGTTCCAAATAAGCTCCTCATTACCTCTGTATCCTCTACTGTTAAAGGTTCCACATCACTATGGTTGTATCCTCCCATCATCTTTACTTTAAACTGTTTGCCTGTCTGAACATCGACTATTGTAAATATATCTCCTCTTTTTATTATGTACTGTCCTTCTAAAAACCAATCTACAATTTTACCTCTTGTGGAAGGAGAGGTTGCTTCACCTGGAGTAACAGTATACACTCTTGGTGCATATCCTGATATTGCTATTTTATCCCCAGCGTCAAGCCAATCGTCAGGCGACATATAATTATATCTTAATATGTTGTCAACTGTAGTGTTAAACTTTTTAGCAACAGAATAGACAGTATCCCCAGGCTGCACAATGTATGTAACAGCAGGCCACTCATATACAGGAGTTGGAGTTATTGTAGGTGGTTTTACCTCCTCTATAGTCTTATCAGGAATAAAGAGCCTCTGGCCAATATTTATGATGTCTGTTGTCAAATTGTTTAATCTTTTTATTTCATCAACCGATACCCTAAAACTCTGAGAAATCTTCCAGAGTGTATCCCCTGATTTTACTGTATAAAAACTTCCATAGACAATATTCTCTTTTACCTTTAATATCTGACCTGGATATATAGTATCTGTAGTCATATTATTTAAGGTTTTAAGTTGAGAGACTGAAATACCAAAGGTTTGAGCTATTTTCCATAATGTATCTCCCGATTTTACTGTATATGTATCATAATAGGTTAATGATTCCTTTATCTCTTCCCTCAATCTTAAGATCTGACCAACATATATAGTATCAGTTTTTAAATCATTAAGGCTTTTTATTTTATCTATAGAAACACCAAAAGTTTGAGCTATTTTCCATAGGGTATCTCCTGATTTTACTGTATAAAACTCTGGAATTTGCTGTGAAGTAGTAATAGATGCCTCTGCCTTTGTTCCTAATGCATCTATCCCAAGGGGTATTGTTGCAAGGAGCATAGTCCCAAGCATTATTTTAGCAGAGGATATTTTTATATTTGGGAATTTATCCTCTATTATTTTTTGAACATATTCCTTTAAATCCTGACAGTTTTTCTTTATAATTTCGCCAAGTTCAGAGGAAATCTCTACTGAATTTGTATTTACATAAAGTATAAGTACATAGTCATCTCTATGTCTTTCTAAATTATATCCACGAAAGATTGACATAATAACACCTCCTTCCCCTTATTTTTTCCAAATATGAAGATTTATATTTATCAAAAGGATATAAAGTAAAAAATCCCCCATAGGCGGATTTTTACAGGCTGTTAAAAAAGTTATATATTGATTAGCCCCATGAAGGATTTCTTGGGCATCGATTCATTTCGCTAAGCAATTCTAAGCTTTTCTTTGTTTGAAAAAGTCCTAC
>NZ_JAIHAO010000048.1:0-13591 GCF_020054765.1 Caloramator sp.
CAAGCAATTCTAAGCTTTTCTTTATTTGAAAAAGTCCTACCCTCGCGATGCCATCGTCCTGATGGCCGCTCGGCTCGGCACGTCCTGTGCCGAATTACGAACTTTTTTCAAAATCGAAAAGCAAGAATTGCTAAGGCTCTTGAAAGAGCCTATTGAAATCCTTTTATGGGGCTTTTTCATACTTTAGTTAACAAAGTAGGTTTATCAAAATCTTCAAGTCGTAAGACTATTATCCTATGGATTAGCTTTTATATATTTATAGATTTTTTTATAGCACGTTTGTAGGTTGGGTTATAGTCCGTCCAAGCGTCTGTTCCTGCATCCCTTTCTATTGCAAGATGGAAGGCGTTAATTTCAGCACTTGCCTTATCTGCATTATGAACAGCTATTGCCTCAAGAGTCATAGGAAGAACTGGTGAACCCATCTCTAAGGTTCCGTGGTGAGAAAGTATGCAGTGTTCAAGTTCATACCTTAAGGCTTGAGGAAAATCTTGTATCTTTGCTATAAAGCTATTTAGTATTTCAATTCCAATGTTTATATGTCCTATAAGTTTTCCCCTTGTTGTATATTTGTTTTCAGGGAAATCTGATAGCTCAATTATTTTTCCGATATCGTGCAGTAGTGCAGAAGCTACGGCAATATCATAGTTGACATATGGAAATATTTGTGTAAAATTAATTACAATTCTTGCAACTTCAATAGTATGTTGTGCAAGACCACCTATGTATGCGTGATGTATCTCTGCACCTGCTGCCTTCTTTAAAAAAGAAGTCTTAATATTATCGTTTGTAAATATATTATTTAATAGCTGTTTTATTTTTTGATTTTTTATGGTATCAATTATTTCAAATAGTTCTTTTTCTATTTGTTCGCTATTTAGATAACAGGATGGTATAACTTTATTTATTAGTTCTTGGCTTGGATTATCTATTTTTTCTATTTTATTTATATGAATTTGAAGGGTTCCCTTGAAATCTTTAGCCACACCTGAGATATAGGCAAAGCATCCAGGTAGTATTTTTTCTGCAATATCAGGACTATCGTTCCAAATCTTAGCATCATAGTTTTTTATACCAGAACTTATTTGAAGATGATAATATCCTTTATTATTTTGACCTATTTTTTTTCAATCTTTCTTACTACAATAGGTTGATTTTCTATTTTTTCGTTTGGATATAAATTTTGCATAAAATCACCTCGTTAATATTATACATTAAATTTATAAACTTTACACATAAATATTAGGTTGGAGGGATAAAAATGGAAAAAACATTAGTTTTAATTAAACCAGATGGCGTAGAAAGGGGACTAATTGGAGAAATAATAAAAAGGTATGAGATGAAGGGGCTAAAAATTAAAGCGATAAAGTCTGTATTTCCAACAAGGGAATTGGTGGAGAGGCACTATGAAGAACATAAGGGAAAGGAGTTTTTTGAGGAGCTTATAAAATACTTAACATCTGGAATGGTTATAGCTATGATAATAGAGGGTGAAAATGCAATAAAATGTGTAAGAAATATAAATGGTGCAACAAAATATCAAGATGCACTGCCTGGAACAATAAGAGGGGATTTTGCATATAAAGATACATATAATTTAGTTCACGCCTCTGATTGCAAAGATTCAGCTGAAAGAGAAATAAAGCTTTGGTTTGAATAGTTTCCCTAAGATGTTATTTATGATGGAAAAAGCCTTGGCATATGCCAAGGCTTTTGGTCTGGGTGACTGGACTTGAACCAGCGGCCTCAAGAACCCCATTCTTGCGCGCTACCATCTGCGCCACACCCAGATATATTTGACACATATATTATAAATCTAATTTTAAAATAAATCAATACTTATTAGAATAAATTCCCTTGTATCTTATTTTATGATTAAATACAATTTTTAGAGATATTAGTTGTATTTTAACCGTCAGAATAGTATAATTATATTGAAAAAAATATCTCAGACGCTGGGGGAGCCTTAGGCTGAGAGGAAGGTAAAACCTTCGACCCTTAGAACCTGAACTGGGTAATGCCAGCGAAGGGAAGCGGAAAAGTACTCCTTTTTGCGTCTGTAGAAAAAAAAGGAGGTTTTTTTATGCAATTTTTTGAAGGACTTTTAAAGATTAAGCCCTATGTTTGGGCAATTCTTGGGGCGTTGGTGCTTATTGCCGTTGCATCAATCTATCTAAACAAATCTAATACTAAGGAGAAGAAATTTGATACAAGAAAAATAACAACAGCAAGTCTATGTATTGCCCTTTCCTTTGTGTTATCCTACATTAAGATTTTTAAACTTCCACAAGGTGGTTCTATAACACTTGGAAGTTTAATACCTCTTTTTATATTTGCATATACTTATGGAGTGAAGGATGGAGTAATTGTAGGTGCAATTTATGGGATACTTCAATTTATACAAGAGCCTTATATTGTTCATTGGGCACAGGTTATAATAGACTATCCACTTGCCTTTGGAGCGTTAGGGCTTGCTGGTTTATCAAGAAAAAATATACCTGTTGGTATGGTGTTAGGAGGGGTTGGAAGGCTGTTCTTCCACGTAATTTCAGGGGTTATATTCTTTGCTTCCTATGCACCTGAAGGACAAAATGTATTGATATATTCATTAGTATATAATTTAACTTATCTATTACCAGACCTTATTTTATGCATTGTAATAGGGTTTATACCACAATTTAAAAATGCAATAAATAGGCTATCTACTGAAAGATGTTGATTAAATTACAAAGAATCCGTGAACAAAATATGTTCACGGATTCTTCTGTTTTATATAAATCGCATGAAGGGGAAACTCTTATAGGTTATTTATTAATTCAAATAAAGCTTTTGCAGCAAGGGTTGGTCCTTCCTTTTCTAAACCTTTTATTCCAAGCTGTGTTTTTATTTGACCAACCTTTATTCCTTTATCAAATAGGGTTTTAAAATATATTTCAATTAATTCGTCAGATCTATCTTGCCATTGAAGTGGTCCAAATGGGTTTGCGAAGTATGATGAGACAAGACCTACTTCATTTGTTGTTCCTTTTGCAAGCCTTTTACCTGATTTAAAAACATCTATTGCCTTTTCAACATCAGTAAATAATTCTATAGAATTGCCATCCTCAACCTTATCATAATTATTGGCATATAAGAATAAATCAACTTTTTGGCCTTTTATAATTTCCTTATAGCTTGATACTGGTATTATAAGTCTTGCATTTGTTTTATCAGGATTCATAAAAATACTTCTATCTATTTCTTTGAAGGCATAACCTTGGTCAAGGTCATCAAGTCTTACAAAGGCACCTATTTCAGTACCATAGGCAAGAATATCATCATTCTTTAGTCTAATTGTTCCCATATCATCAAATATTATAGATAGCTCACTTACAAAGTTTGCTTTAAGATTTCTAATAGCCTCAAGGGTTTCAGATTTACCAGCACCACTATCTCCAATAAGAATTACATTAGCCTGCTTGCCGTTTTTTAATGTAATATTTGCCATAGCTCCGTGTAGTGGTAGATAACCCCTCTTTAGCATAATTAAATTATGAAGAGTTAATGTCATCTTCTTCATATATCCAAAGTAATCTATCTCATCGCTATAAGAAACTAAACCAAGCATAATGTCGTTTTCTATATCATTATAAAATACGTTTTTTGTTTCATTAGAGTTGCATCTTGCACCAAATACATATACTATATCCGGTTTTTTACCTTGGTATTCTTCCTTTTTTGCAATTTCAAACAAATTGCAAAGTGAAATTCCGTGAGACATAAAATCTCTATGAAAATAGATATAGGCTAATAAATCCCCAACTTTAGCAGGAAAGCAAAACCAGTGCCTTGTTGTAACCTTGCAATCTTTTATTGGATTTTCAAATACTTCCTTAAATGTTCCTTCTCGCTTGTTCTTCTTAGGATATACAATGAAGGGGGGATCAAGCAAGATATTTTCAATAAAAGGAATGTTCTTTAGTGGCTCATACAGAGGGGGAATTTTCCAGTCATTATTGCTTAAAACAAGGCCTGCGTTGCCTCCTGCTGGGAGTTGTCTATATACATTTGGGGTTATTTGCAGTATATTTTCTTCAACTTTTCTATATAGTGATAGAATTAAATTAGAAAAATCTTGGTTTGCCTCAATAAAGCGAGTTTTTTCAAGTCCTTCGGTTATTTTATTGTTAAATATTAGTGTGTATCTTTCAATCTTACGCCAGTATCTATATAGGTCTTCAACAAAATCAATAAGTTCATCTTTATAATTTGAAAATGTGTTGTATTTTTCGTTTATTTTTATTATTTCATCAAGGTTCATAATAGAAAGTAATTTAAAAAGTGAGATAACTTCTTTGTTTATAATTGTTAGGTCATCAGTGCCTAATTTATCTGATATAAATCTGTAGGTTTTAGTATTTGCATTTTTGGATTTTGAAAGATATGAGGATAATACCTTACAAAATCCTTCGCTATCGAGCACCTTTTCGTAGGAGTCGCAGTAGTAGGAAGAAAAGTTGATCATTGCTTTGTTGTTGCTTAATGAAAATGACTTATACATAAAAGACCTCCGTGAAAGTTTCGAAATTGAATCTTGCAATTATTATACAATTATTATTTAGTGCTTGTCAATGATTTAATAGATATTTTATTTAGATTTATAAAGTTTTATGATTTCATCTACATATAACTTAAGATTAGAACGCAAGCTTTTTGATATACTTATGCTTATTCCTATAGATTCAACTTGTATTCCATATAGTGTTATTTTTTTATTTTTGTAAAATAATATATCATGATGAAAGTTATAAAGAGGTTTATATTCAAATTGAGGTATTATAATAGATCTTCCTGCAGGTAGATTAAAGTCGATGGCATCTACTATAATTACGTCGTCAAATTCATTTAATAAATCGTTTATATAGGCGATATCTGTTTCACATATTATACAGTCTATTCCCTTTTTTTTAAGTATATGTCCAATTACAATACCTATCCCATCATCCTGCATCAGAATATTACCTATGCACAAAATGGTTTTCATTTAATAACACTCCATCTTTACTTACTAAGTGAGTTGCACAAGATACACAGGGGTCAAAGGAGTGAACGGTTCTTATAATTTCAATTGGATTTGAAGTGTCTTCAATATAAGTCCCAATAAGAGCTCTTTCAAGAGGACCTTTAATACCATTATATGTAGGTGATAGGTTAAATGCTGATGGTGTTATTATATTATATTGATTTATTTTTTTATTTTGAATCTCTACGCTATGGTAAAGAGCACCTCTTATTGTATCTGTAGTACCTATTCCGGTTCCATCTAATACATCTTTGCTTATGGTGTTTTTATTTATTGATACCTCCTTGAGCATATTTTTTACATTTTCTGCAATAGATTTTGCTTCATAAACCCTTGATTTAATTCGACTTAAGGTAGAACTTTTAACCCATCCGTTTTTGATACAATTTCTGGATAGAGGACCTACCTCAATAGATTGATTTAAATATCTTGGAGCCTTTATAAAAGAAATATCATCTATTACTTCATATTCCTCTATATCGTTTAGGTTTAATTCATTGTATTTTTTATTGATTAAAACTCCACTGCTACATATACTAAACTCAGGAGTGTCATCAAATAGTCCGAAGCTTAAATAGTTACTACCAGAATCACCAATATCAAAATATTCATTATAATATTTTTCTATAATATAATAGTCCTCAAGCATATATTGACAAAAACTCAAGAGTTCATCAGCTATTTCAACTGCCTTTGAATATTCATATTGATTAAGTTTTGTTGTAACTCCTCCAAAAACAATTGCGTGATTATGTGGAGCTTTTCCACCTAATATACTTAATCCCTGATGAGCTAAAGTTGAATAATATAGGGATTTAATATAATTATCGCTTATTTTTATTTCTAAATCTCTTGGAACTTTGCTTTTAAAGTTTTCTGTTTCTATATTTACAAAATCGGGTATGGAAAATAAATAAAATTGTCTAATATGGTTTTGGAGTATGTCAAAACCGTGTATAATGTTCCTAATAATTTTGCTGTTATAATCAACTATTAGTGAAGAACAATCCTCAAGAGCACGACTTGATGCAATACTGTGGGCAGAAGAGCAAATACCGCATATTCTCTGTGTCAAATAAACTGCATCAAGAGGATGTTTATCTATAAGTAATTTTTCAAATCCTCTAAACATTGTTCCTTTACACTTAGCATCTACAACAATATTGTCATCTACCTGTGCTATTATTGTTAAAAAACCACTTATTCTGGTTATAGGACTTAAAACTATTTCCATTTACACTTCATCCTCCTTAAATAATGTATAGTTAGGGAAATCCTTTGAAGAACAACCAATACAAGGTGAATTTACACCAATTGGCCACTTTATATATCCATTCCATCTTGTATATGGACAGGGTGCCTTAGTTGAGGGACCAACGCATCCAATCTTTAAGTAGCAACCTACGTCTCCAACTCTTTTAGCAAATATATTTCTTTCAAAAAAGGTTCTTCTCTCACAAAAATCGTGGACTGTATTTCCATAGAGGTAGATAGGTCTTCCTATTGGGTCTAATTCTATTTGATTTCCTTCGATAAGATTTAATAGTAGAGATGCCATCCAGTTTCCAGATACAGGACAGCCAGGCATCTTTATTATTTTTTTGTTAGGAATTACTTCGCTCAATGCCTTTGATTCAGAAATATTTGGGAATGCGGCAGAAATCCCACCAAAACAGGAACAGGTACCAGCTGAAATGATAAACTTAGCATTTTCAGAAGCAACTTTCACAGCTTCAAGTGCAGTTATATATTTGTCATTGTAGTAGCCGATTATGTTATAATTTCCGTTGTCCTTTGTAGAAATAGCTCCCTCCACAACAAGAATGTAGCCTCCCTTTTCTATAGTATCAAAGAAAGCATCCATAGCCTTTGTTCCAAATGGGTACATTTCGCTGTTGCTGAAGGTTATGTTTACCCTTTGTTTTATAAATTCAAAGGAGGGATTTTCGCTGTTTAAAAATGATATAATGTTTCCTGAACATCCATTAGTTTCAAGCCAAATAAGATTCATATTAATTCTCCTTTTTTTAAAAATATCTAATAGATTTTATGAAATGTGGAAGTAAATATATTCAAGGTATAGTAAAAACTTTGTGAGAAAAAATAAATTATAGGAAGGAGTGATACTATGGATGAAATTTTCAAGAGAAGAAGTATAAGAAAATATCAATCAAAACCTGTAGAGAAGGAAAAGATTGATGAACTATTGCATGCAGCTATGGCTGCACCATCAGCAGGAAACGAACAGCCTTGGCACTACATAGTTATAGATGACAGAAATATTTTAAATAATATTGCAAATACACACCCTCACGCTACAATGCTTAAGGAGGCACCAGTTGCAATACTTGTGTGTGCTGATTTAACAAAGGAAAAATATGAGGGTTTTTGGGTACAAGATTTATCAGCATCCACACAAAATATACTTTTAGAGGCAGTAAGTTTAGGGCTTGGAACTGTATGGATTGGAGTATATCCAAATGAGACCAGAGTAAATGAAATAGTTAAAATGTTTGGACTACCATCAAATATAGTTCCTTTTTCAATAGTTGCAGTAGGTTATCCAGATGAATATAAGGATGAAGCAGACAGATATGATGAAAACAGAGTACATTATAATAAATGGTAATTAAATAAGTAAACAAAAGGTGATAGTCACCTTTTGTTTACTTATTTTATATGTTATAATACCTATGTATGGTATAGGGGGGTGACATAATGGAAATACTTGAAAAATTTAAAAAACTAATTAAAGAAATTTATAAAGATTATAAAGAATCAGGAAATATTTATAGAACTGGATGTGGATGAGGTGTAAATCCATATTATAATGAGCGTGCTCTGGAGGAGCACGAAAAAAACAAAACAGAAAAATAAAAATTGTTTACATTTATTCTAAATGATAATATAATATAATATAGTATAAATACCTATATAGGGTATATATGGAGGTGGAAATATGGAAATAAAGATTACTCAGTCTGCTGCTGAGGAATTAAAGAAAAAGTTAGAAGGAAAGGACCAAAATATTGGAGTTAGAGTTTATATTGCAGGTGTTGGATGAGGTGGCCCAAGTTTTGGTTTAGCTCTGGATGAGCAAAAGAATACTGATAATGTTTATGAAGTTGAAGGAGTTAAAGTTTTATTTGATAAGGAGCTTTCAAGGTATACAAGGGGCTTTATAATTGACTACAGAAATTCTTTCTTTGGAAAGAGGTTTGTTGTTGATCAGCTATATTCAAGAGGTGGATGTTCCTGCTAATGAAAAAAAGTGCCATAAAATTTTATGGCACTTTTTTAGAACTTGAAAAGGTCGTTTTTAATCTTTTTAAATAATGGTGGTAAGTTCATTGTAACTACTTTATCCTCAAGATATTTTAAATTTCCACCGATATTTTTAAATATTAATTTATTTGCAACAAGAAGTTGATGGTTTAATCCAAATTTGTTGAAGAAGAAACTATTAAACTTTCTGTTTCCATACTTTGGATCACCAACTATAGGATTACCTAAATATGATAGATGAGCTCTTATCTGATGACTTCTTCCTGTCACTAAATCAATTTCAATAACCGAAGCAATACCAACAGATTCTACATTCAATATTTTGGTTATTATTTCCTTCGAGTTTTTTACTCTTTTATCTAATATCATTACTTTATTAGTTCTTTCGTTTTTTGTTATATATCCTATGTATTCTCCAGTTGCTATTTTGCCTTTAACTAATGCGGTATATATCTTTTGTATTCCACCTAATCTTATTGCTTCATTTATTTGTTTTAGTGAATCATAGTTTTTTGCAAAAATAACGAGACCTTCTGTGTTTCTATCCAATCTATTGCAGGGTGATGGTGCAAAGGTTTTTTCTTCATCAGGATTGTATTCACCCTTATCATAAAGGTATGCCCATACCTCATCTGTTAAGGTTATTTCATTTCCTTCATCTGGATGAACTAATTGATTAGGTCTTTTTTCAACAATTAATATATTTTCATCTTCATAGGCAACTTTAAAATCATAATCAATTTCTAAAAACTTTTTAGGTTCTTTATTTTTAGCTGTATTTATTTCAATATTAAAATTTAAAATGTCTCCTTCATTTAATATGTACTTTTCACTCTGTTTCTTATTATTTATTTTTATTTCCCCTTTTCTTATTGATTTATATATAGCTCCAAGTGACATATCCTTTAAATATTTCCTTAGGAATTTATCAAGTCTCTGACCAGCTTCGTTTTTAGTTATAATAATTTCCTTCATAACATCACCTCTAAATTTATAGTACAATTTATATTATATATATTATCGTCATAAGTCAACAAAAAAATTAAAAGAGTATTTAATTTTTGTATTTGGATAAATTTTTTAAATTTGATTCATATATATTATTAAAAAATATTTTTGGTGGTTATATGAAAAATAAAATAATTAGAATTATGATAATAATTTTTATAGTATGCATTTCATACATAAATTATTATAGGACAGCTATTAACCTTGTATTCACTTCAAAGGTTAATAAAAGTGAAAATGTTGTTTTAAAATCGATAAAATATCACGTATTGACAGAAAGTTTTAGTGAAAGTCAAGGCAAATTTGAAAAACATCAAGATGTTTATTTTGTTTATCCATATAAGTTAAGGATAGATACGGTGAGTGAAGGTAAAACAATAGAGATATATAATAATGAAAAACACTACTATTATGATGATGTAACCAACAAGATTAGAGTAAAACAAGCGTTTCCTCAAAATGAACCATATGTAGTGGAAATAGTAAAAAAGGTAATGGATGTGGTAAACTCAGGAAGATATGAGTTTTTTGGATATGAAGAAAAAAACAATTTAAAAATCGAAGTTCTTGGTATTAAGAATAACATAGATCAAAACAATTATATGCATAAAATATGGATTTCACAAATAAATGGGATTTTGTTACCTATAAAGGAGGAATATTTTATTAATGGGCAAGTAGTAGAAAAGAGTGAATACATTTATGAGATAGTAAATGAAAATATAGAAAAGGAAATATTTGAAATAGACAGTTTGCCAAAGGTTGAAATAGTTGATGATGGATATTTAGCCAAGCATTTTGAAACAATACAAGAGGCAAGAAAGTATTTAAATTTTAAAGAACAACTTCCGTTAAATTATGCACCAACCTATATTTCGGTTAGTCCTCCAGATAGCAATCCTTGTTTAACGGTTGTATATATTGTAAACAACAAAAGAATAATATTAAGTGAATGGGTAGGGAAAATGAATTTTAATCCGAATGCTAAAATGGGTAATATAGATGTTTTAATAATAGAGAATAGTTCGGTTGTATTTATTAAATGGGTTAAGGACAATATAGTATATGAAATTTGTGGTGAAAAACAAAGTTTTGGTGATATAATAAGGATTGCAGAGGAGATTACAAAGGCTAAATTTATATTACAAGGAGAGTGAGTATGAATAAGTTAGTTTTTAAGGTAAAAGATAATGAAGTAGGCATTAAGATATCAAATTATTTAAAATATGAAAAAAGTATGTCAACAAGGCTGATTCGTAAACTTTCAAGGAAGGGTAATATATTAGTAAATGATAAGTCAGTAAAAATGGATTATGTTTTAAATTTAGGTGATATGATTGAAGTTATATTAGAAGCAGAAGAAAGCCAAGATATACTTCCAGAGGACATTCCTATTGATGTTGTTTATGAAGATACAGACTTATTAATTGTTAATAAACCACCCTTTATGGTTGTACATCCTACAAAGGGACATCCAACCGGAACTCTTTCAAATGCTGTTATGAATTATTTTAAAAATACAAATCAAAGTTCAATAGTAAGACTTGTTAATAGGTTAGATAGAGATACTTCGGGGCTTGTTATGATTGCAAAAAGTCAATTTGCACACCAGCAGATGGCTAATAAAATGGACAGGAATGAGGTGGAAAAATATTATATTGCTGTTGTAGAAGGATATATGGAGGGTAAAGGTACTATTGATTTACCAATAGATAGGCCATCAATGGATTCGATAAAAAGAGAAGTTTTAGAGTCAGGGCAAAGAGCAGTTACTCACTATGAAGTATTGAAATCTTCAAAGGATATTAGTGTAGTTTTAATAAGGCTTGAAACTGGAAAAACCCATCAGATAAGAGTACATTTTAGTCATATAGGCCATCCATTAGTTGGAGATACCTTATATGGAAAAGAGAGTTCATTGATTAATAGGCAGGCACTTCACGCATATAAATTAAGATTTAAGAGTATTAGAGAAGAAAATATAATTGAAGTTGTGGCAGATATACCAGATGATATAAAAAGTTTGATTAATAATATCGAAAAATGAAGTAAATTGTATATAATTTTTCGTTGAATTAGAACAAATTGTATAGTATAATTTAAATAAGGTAGGAAGAGCGAGATGCGCGTTGAGAAAAAGTGGCAGAGCCGCTTGCACTCGCTCTTCTTTTTTGTTATTTAACTCTTTCTCTATTTTTAAAGAATGTTCCAATATAAACTGTAAGTGGTATAGCAATAAGATGAAGTATAATCCAATAAGTCCAGCCCATTCTTGGTGTATACATAAATCATTCTCCTTTCTATTCTATTCCTTTATTTCGTCTCATTGATGCACCCCAATATAGAAGTAATGGTATTGCTATTATATGTAAAAGTAGCCACCAGCCCCATCCGATATTTGGAGTTAAATTGTACATAGGAACACCTCCTTTTAAAAATTCTATTTGTATTTTTTGCTGAAATCCAAAGTTTATACATAAAAATAAAAGCTTCCCCCTTTTATTTGGAGAAGCTTAATTTTTGTATAGTAATAAAAATTATTCCATAGAGCATATAGCATATCAATATAAAAAGCTGTACAGAAAGAAGAGTTTTAAGTATTGAACCTAAGATATAAATAAGTATTCCAATAAGAAGAGGTATAATTATATTCTTATAAAAATCAAAATTGAACGACTGAAGAGTTTTATAAATACTTTTCATATTTAAAATTAAACCTATGAGGGCTGATATAACAAAATTAATACAATATCCATATATATTTATGCTTGGTATTGCCATTAAAAAATAGATTAACGTGATATCAATAATAGAAACAAATATTGAATTAATTAATAAATTAAATTGTCGTCCTAATCCATTTAATATTGAAAAACTAAGGATTTCAAAATATACAATCGGTAAACCAAAGGCCAAATAATATATTAAACTTCCAACTGATGAATCTTTATATATAAGCATTGATAATTCTTTTGATGAGTTTAAAAAAATTGAACAGGATGCAAAGGCAACAGCCA
The DNA here is from genome assembly GCF_020054765.1 of Caloramator sp. NCBI lineage: Bacteria > Bacillati > Bacillota > Clostridia > Eubacteriales > Clostridiaceae > Caloramator > Caloramator sp. Next base: position 12,373 of record NZ_JAIHAO010000048.1, read on the forward strand.
TAGTAAATTTAATAGTAGAGTTAATTCTGTGATTTAATATTTTATAGTTTTTGAAGGTTATTCCTTCAGAAAGAGAAGGAATCAATATGGTACTTAAGGAAGAAATTATTATAGCAGGGAAAAATACAACGTTCATAGCCATACCCTGAAGCTTACCAAGCATAGAAATTGATTCTTCATAGGGTATACCTGCAATATGTAGCCTTTTAGGAATTAATATTGCAATTATAGAACTAAACATTGTGGATAAAATTCCGTTTAGTGCAAGAGGAATTGATAGTTTTAAAAGGTTAAATAAAAGCTGAAGGCTGTTATCTGATTTACCCATTGGGGGATTTTTGCGTTTAAAATTTATAAAGCATAAAATTAAAAAGAGTAAACTTGATAATTCACCTATAGAAAGAGAAATATAAGCAGCAGCTGATTTAATATTTATATCATATCCCTTAAAAATTTGAATTAATAGATATATGCTAAGTATTCTAATTGTCTTTTCTAAAACATCGATTATGGCAGGTTCTACTACTCTTTGATATCCATAAAAAACTCCTTTAAATATAGAAGAAATTGAAACTATTATTAGTGCGGGACAGAAGCAGAGTATGCTAAGTTGAGTTCTATCATCATTTAATATATTTTTTGAAACAAAACTTGATAAAATAATAAGAATAATGGTTATGAAAACTGACCAAATAATTTCAAATATGCAGGTAACTTTAATTGTATTGTATAGTTCACGTGTTTTACCCAATGCCTTTTTTTCAGCACTAATTTTAGATATAGAAACTGTAACTCCTCCACCTGTAAAGAAGAGAAACATAGTATAAAGAGGTGATACAAGTTGGTAAAGACCCATTCCTTTAGAGCCTATTTCTCGAGATAAAATTACGGTAAATAAAAAGGCAAGTGCACCAGTTAATATGTTTGATAAGGTTAATATAAAAGTGTTTATAAAAAATTTAGAACGCATTTTACACCCCTAAAAACATTTTTACATACTATATTAATATGGTGTAATTTTTTTTATTATGAAAAATAGAATTTAAAAGTGCCGCTATTATAAGCGGCACTCAGGCTGTTGAAAAAGTTATATATTGATTAGCCCCATGAAGGATTTTAAGGCATTCGTTCATTTCGCCAAGCAATTCTAAGCTTTTCTTTGTTTGAAAAAGTCCTACCCTCGCGATGCCATCGTCCTGATGGCCGCTCGGCTCGGCAC
>NZ_JAIHAO010000049.1:0-16079 GCF_020054765.1 Caloramator sp.
TGCATTTTCTACCCATTTTATAAAGTCCCGCTCTTGTGGGATTTTACCGCCATTTTCTGCTATTTGCTGATTTACAGTATCCTCTGCTATTTTTCTAATCTCTTCTTTACCGTTGAAAACCTTTATTACTGCATCTTCAGGTAATTCAATGGTTTTAAGAACTTGCTTTACAGTAAAACCCATTCCCTTTAATTTCTTCACAATTTGAAGTGCACAAGACATTTCTGCTATTAACTGACCTATTTTTCTTGCTTCTTCATGCATATCAATTCCCATGTGCCTTTTCCCTCCCTAAAGTTAACAAGCCGCAATATATAAAAAATGCAGTATTAAATATAACTGCACCTATTTCATGGATAACCCCTTGTCTATTGCCTTCTGAATTATTTCATGACAGCATTTCCCTAATGGGTTATTCTTTAGACACTGGCTGTTTTTCATCGCCCCTGTAATTTCTATAATATCTTTAACTGTTTTTGCACCATGTTTTATTACAGCATCTATTACCTGCTTTTCTGTAACCTTGCTGCAGTAGCAGGCATATTTAGGATTAGCATCTTTTTTAAACCATATAGGCAGTTTCACTTGCTGCTTATTGAATTTAACATTTGATTCTGGATTGTAATAAACAATATCACATTCTTCATTCATGCATATATAATAATCTTTATCTCCGACCAATTCCGTCAGTGTATCCGTTACCAGATGCTTTACTGTAATATTTTTTACTTTGACTCCTGATGTTTTACACACAGGACATGTATTGTCATTTTCTATTTTATTAAGTGATTCTTTTCCCTCACAGCAACAGCAGTTATTTACTTTTTCATTTATCATTTTATATTTCCCTCCGAGATAGATTATAAAATACATCTTTTTTCATAAAGTCTACCCTAAAATTGTATCATGACATCCTAAGCATCTTCCATCCGCTGCTTATAAAACACATTGAAAATACCATAATAAATATGCCTAACAATAAAATAATCCAGCGATATGCAGCATCACTTATCAGTTTCCTGTCTCTTGAAAAATACTACGGAAACATACAAATTCGGATAAAACACGTCCTATGTATTTTTACTTTATCATCTTCAACACATAATTGACTTCATCCACGCTGAATTCTTCAGGGTCAAAAGAACCACCCACCCATTCAAGCATGGATTCATGCTCTGGATGCTGCGGGTCCTGGATTGCTTCAAGGAAATCTTCATATCCCCATGGCCCCCCTACATCTTCAGGCGGACAGTTTCTTTTGCCACCTATACATACTGGATATTTAACGCCTTCTTCTGGGTCAAGCACCTTCTCAACAACAATATCATGTCTCCAGTTATCACCAAAATCGTAAACATATCTGAATTTATCCTTGGGTGCAAAGTTCATACTGCTTAACTTTACCCTTTTTGCACTTTTTACTTCATATCTGCTGTAAAAGTCCCAATCATCATCTTTTTCCCCTATAATCATTTCTCCCAGAGTAAACTCATAAAGGTGGGATTCAAACCATCCCATCGCATACTGGATTATCCTGTGGAGTTTAAAAAACGTGATATCGTCTTTAACCAATACCCTTCTCCAGACAGGAGGCTTTACATCCTTTAATGTTATTTTCAACTGAAGAATTTTCATAATCTCACGGCTCCTTTTACTTGTATTTATGAACTTTCCATTATCAATTATCTAAATACCTGCTCCGTTAACAACTCAAAATCCTCACAAAATTGCTTCCATCATAATTTTATATCAACCTTACACTAGTGTAGGTACCTATATTCCTTACACTATCACTCAATTCATTTAGATAAAACTCTACGGCTACTGTAAGTGCAAAATGCATCAATAAACATTTTGTCGCAATTAAATGATTCAAATATTTCATTATTGCGACAAAATAATGAGACATATGCTTATTTATTAGTTTGACTCCTCTTTAGATAAACAATAATATGCTCCTGTGCTCACGCTTATTTTTTGTAACTAAATGCGACATGATGCATTTTAATTGCATCATTTCTTTGTATAATGCAATAGTAAAACACGGTATTCTATTATCATTATACATTAAATTCTATTTACAAAAATACCTTTACTATTAATATCGGCTTTCATCTTCTCTAAAAATATCCATGCTCACGACCATAATAATAAATTTTCGTTATAACTTTAATTTCATTTTGATAGAATTTTGCCGCTTATGAAACAACTATTCTGTTTCTGTAATTTTTATCCTTAATCTCAATATTTTCTATACTTCCGTGCCCCCTTATAACCTTTCAATAACATAACTTTATTATCCATTTAACACGACTTTATTATTTTTAACACAAGTTTTTTATCTCTAACACAACTTTTTTATTTAACACCTTATCCCTTAAACCTTTTTAGAATAAAACTTAATCCTAACTATGTATATAAATAAAAAACTCATGTCAAACCCCCACCCTCATCAAACCCTTGCCCCTTCTCACCTTAACCCTATTCCCCCAATTCTTTCCATATAAAAACAGGAATAGAGAAAAACAGGGATACGGTTCAAGGGAAAAGGGGAAAGTTTTTATCAATATCTTTCATCAATACTCTCTTCAAGCCCTTTAAAATCAATACCTTCAGCCTTATCCCTTACCCCTTAACCCTAACAATCCTAAAACAAAAATCATGGCTCCAATAAGGTTTTCCACCCTATTTTCACCATGATTTTTTAACATGACTTTTTTATTTTTAACACAACTTTTTTATTCGTGACACGAGTTTTTTTGAGGTATACAACCTCTTTCTACTGCTGCATAGTATGATAGAAGTTGTAGAGGAATTACTGATAAAACTGGTGCAAGTAATGGTAGTGTCTTTGGTATATAAACTGCTTGGTCTACTACCTTTAGAATATCCTCGTGACCATCAAATGCAATTCCAAGTACCTTTGCCCCTCTTGTAACAACTTCCTTAATATTGCTTACCATCTTATCATATAAATCTTCTTGTGTTGCAAGTGCTATTACTGGAACTCCCTTATCAATTAGGGCTATTGGTCCGTGCTTTAATTCACCTGCAGCATACGCCTCAGCGTGGATATATGATATTTCCTTTATCTTAAGTGCACCTTCTAATGCTACTGCAAAATCAAGCCCACGTCCAAGATAGAATATATCCTTATGGTTATAGTTCTTTGCAGCAAACTTTTGTATTTCTTCCTTTCTCTTTAAAACTTCTTCAGCCTTTTCCGGAAGATTTAAAAGCTCATCTCTTATTACTCTGTATTCTTCAACTGACATTTTACCATTTAATCTTGCAAGATATAGTGCAACTATATAAATTGCAATTAGCTGAGTAACATAAGCCTTAGTTGAAGCAACTGCAATTTCTGGTCCTGCCCAAGTATATAGTATATCATCTGCTTCTCTTGCAACTGAACTTCCTACAACATTAGTTATAGCAATTACTCTTGCTCCCCTATTCTTTGCTTCTCTAAGTGCTGCTAAAGTATCTGCTGTTTCTCCTGATTGTGATATTACCATCATAAGTGTTCTTTCATTTATAATTGGGTCTCTATATCTAAATTCTGAAGCAATATCAACTTCAACAGGAATTCTTGCAAGCTTTTCTATAACATACTTTCCAACAAGACCTGCGTGGTATGCTGTACCACAGGCTACTATATAAATTTTGTCTATATTCTTTAGGTCTTCTGCAGTAAGCTTTATGTCATCTAAAACTATATCATCAGAATCTGCTACTATTCTTCTTGTTAAAGTATCTCTTATTGCCTTAGGTTGTTCGTGGATTTCCTTTATCATAAAGTGTTCATATCCACCTTTTTCTGCAGCTTCTGCATCCCAAGTAACGTGGAATATTTCCTTATTTACTGGTAAGCCTTCCTTAGTCATTATTTCAACCTTATCTTTAGTTAAAACAACTATTTCCTTGTCGTTTAGTAAATACACATTTCTTGTATATGCAAGTATTGCTGGAATATCTGAAGCTATAAAGTTTTCTCCTTCACCAAGACCTACTATAAGTGGACTATCCTTTCTAACTGCTACCATCTTTTCTGGCTCGTGTCTGCACACTACTCCAAGTGCATAGGATCCTTCTATTTTATCAAGTGCCTTCATTACAGCCTTTACTATATCGCCATCATAGAAGTAATCTATAAGGTGTGGCACAACCTCAGTATCAGTTTCTGATTTAAATTCATATCCTAAAGTTTGAAGCCATTCTCTAAGCTCAAGATAATTTTCAATAATTCCATTGTGAACAACGCTTATTGTCATATCCTTATTGTAATGTGGATGTGAGTTTACATCTGATGGTTCTCCGTGTGTTGCCCATCTTGTATGACCTATACCTATTGTACCTTCAATTTGATTTTGATTTAATTTATCTTCAAGATTCTTTAATCTTCCTTTACACTTTTCAATATTTATTCCCTTTTCATTTATTATAGCAACTCCTGCTGAATCATATCCTCTATATTCAAGTTTTGATAAACACTCTACTAAGAGTGGCGCCGCTTGTCTTTTACCAATATATCCTACTATTCCACACATATTAAGTCTCCTTCCATTCTGTTTTTACCTGACCTGGCCCCTTTGTCCCTAAAATTGCTTTTAGGTTTTGTCTGGCCGCTTTCGGTGGTCAACCGCAGGGCATCCGCCGATAGCTCGATAAACCCTGTCCTCGTCAACTTACCAATGGTAAGTCCCGGCGCTTTATATATTTTTTAAGCTATATATTTTTTGTTTTTCTCACCTCCCTTTAAGATTTCAAAAACTGCCTCATAAGAGGCAGTTTTACTTATATTATACAAAACTTATTAAAAAAGTAAATTGTTTTTTGTTTATTTAATAAATTATTAAAAATTATTTACTTCTATCCTCTATAAGCTTTGCTAAATTCTTTGCCAGCATATCTATTTCTTCTTGATTTTCTCCCTCAAGCATAACTCTAACAAGTGGTTCTGTTCCTGATGGTCTAATCAAAACTCTTCCTCTTCCTTCTAACATCTTTTCTAATTTTTCTATTTCAGCAACTATAACCTCATCTTCAGTATATGCATATTTCTTTTCATTTGATACCTTTGCATTTACTAATACCTGTGGTAGCTCCTTCATAATTGAAGCAAGCTCTGACATCTTCTTACCACTATTTTTAAGAGTTGCCGCAACCTTAAGTGCAGTAATTAAACCATCTCCTGTTGTATTGTGATCAAGGAATATTATATGTCCTGATTGTTCTCCTCCTATTTTATAACCACCCTTTATCATTTCCTCTAAAACATATCTATCTCCAACCTTAGTCTTTACTGTATTAATCCCTTCCCTTTTACAAGCAATATCAAGCCCCATATTGCTCATTACAGTAACAACAAGAGTATCCTTATCAAGTTTTCCTTGCTTTTTCATTTCACTTGCAACAATTGTCATTATAAAATCACCATTTATTATGTTGCCCTTTTCATCAACAGCAAGACATCTATCTGCATCTCCATCAAAGGCAAGCCCTAAATCACATCCCATATTAACAGTAAAATCTTTTAGCTCATTCATATGAGTTGAACCACAATTTTTATTAATATTTTTTCCATCTGGATTATTGTGTATTACAAAAACTTCAGCTCCAAGTTCCTTAAAGACCTTAGGTGCTATATAATAGGATGCTCCTTCTGCACAATCAAGTGCAATCTTCATTCCATCTAATCTTGTACCTACTACTTCCTTTAAAAATTCTATGTACAAATCAACTGCATCTTCTCTATGTTCTCTAATACCTAAGTCCTCTCCTGTTGGTGAAGGTACATCTACAAGACCGTTATTTATTATCTCTTCTATTTTATCCTCAACTTCATCAGGAAGCTTATATCCATCTTTATTAAAGAACTTTATTCCATTATATTCAACTGGATTGTGAGACGCTGAAATTACAACCCCTGCATCTGCACCAAGCTTTCTTGTAAGATATGCAACTGCTGGAGTTGGAACAACACCAACACAAATTGCGTGTGCACCTACTGACATTATACCCGCAACAAGTGCACTCTCAAGCATATCCCCTGATATTCTTGTATCCTTACCAACTATTATAGTAGGCTTATGAGCTCCCTCTGTTAAAACATAAGCACCTGCTCTTCCTAATTTATATGCAAGTTCTGCAGTAAGTTCAGTATTAGCTATACCTCTTACTCCATCAGTTCCAAACATTCTTCCCATATTTATCCTCCCAACCTATATCAAATTCTAACCTTACTTATAATACCATACAATTAAATAATATTAAAGAGGAAAATCAAACGCCCATAAAAAATGTACTATGACTTAATCGTCATAGTACATTTTTTAAAATTATGCTTTAACATCTGTCTCCTTTGAAGCCTTTGTACCACTTAAAACCTTGTATGTCTCAACTATTAACTCTATCGCAAATATGAATAGTAAAATAGCTATAACAAATAATACATAGTTTTTAGCTTTAAAGAAGTTTATAGTTAAAAATACAAGTGCTGTTAGTGTTACTGCAAACATAAATACCATTGGAATTATTGTCATTATATTCTTCTTCTTGTTTCTTGCAAGCCAAGCAGTTACAGCAAGAAGTGCAAGGGCTGATAATAATTGATTTGCTGTACCAAATATAGGCCATATCTTTTGGTAACCAAACATTAATAACAATGCCGAGAATAAAACTGTCAATAGGGTTGAAATATACATATTATTTAATTTTGATTCCTTACCAAATACTGTTTCTACATATTCTTGGAAGATATATCTACCAAGTCTTGTTGCTGTATCTAAGCTTGTTAATGCAAATGCTGTAAATGCAAGTATTATAAATACTTTACCAACTTCAAAAGGTATTCCTATCTTAGACATAAATGTTGCAACACCTGATGCAAAAATAACCGCTGGCGCTCCCTCTGCCTTTGCAACATATGCAACTGAAATAAGTGCAATTATTGCAAGGAAGCCTTCTATTAACATTGCACCATAGCCTACAAGCTTTGCATCATCTTCCTTATCTATTTGCTTTGCAGATGTTCCTGAACTTACAAGTGAGTGGAAACCTGAAATTGCACCACAGGCAACTGTAACAAATAGTATTGGGAATAGATATTGAACGCCTGCATTTGTAGTTACAGCAAATCCCTTAAAGGCCTCAAGTTGAAGGCTTGGTCTCATAACAAGTATTCCTAAAAATCCACCAATTAACATTGCATAAAGTAGGAATGAATTTAGATAATCCCTTGGTTGAAGAAGTAGCCATACTGGAAGTGTTGACGCTATAAAGATGTATATTAAAAGTATTACATACCACACCTTTTTAGATAAAGCTATAAATGGGAATTTGTAACCAATATATATTGCAAGGAATAAGAAAATCACACCTATAACTGTTGATACTACTAAATTATATCCCCTTCTATAAACTAAAAAACCAAATAAAATTGCTAAAAGTATAAAAAATACTGAAGCTGTACCTGCCGCAGGCCCTGTTTGGAATCCTTGAACCTCTGGATTATATGCAAAGGCTGATGCAACTATATCTGTAAATGCAGCAACAACTAAGATTAAAGTAAGCCAAGCAAATGTATTAAACAGTTTCTTACCCTTTTTACCTACATTTACTTCAATTATTTCACCTATTGACTTACCTCCGTGTCTTATTGATGCAAGAAGTGAACCAAAATCGTGAACTGCACCAAAGAAAATACTTCCTATTACAATCCATAAAAATACAGGAAGCCATCCAAAGATTGCTGCTTGAATTGGGCCTGCAATTGGGCCTGCACCTGCAATTGAAGCAAAGTGGTGTCCTAAAAGTACCTTAGAATTGGTTGGAACATAGTCTACATTGTCAAAATTTGTGTGGGATGGTGTAGGTCTCTTTGGGTCAATTCCCCACTCCTTTGCAAGATACGCACCATAGGTCACATAAGCTACAAGAAAAACTATAATGCCGATAAAGATAAGCCATAAAGAACTCATAAAAAAACCCCCTTTTTTTATTTTAAGGTGTAATTTGATACACCTTTTTAACCCTTTTACCCTCCCTATTGCATACAATATCTTGTCCATTTAAACCTACAGCCAATAGTCTTGTATCAAACCATCCTCTAATTCCAAACAGAAATGTTTTTGAAAGTTTAAATTTTTTTATTATATCTACAGCTTCATCTTTTATCTCATCATATAAAATAATTCCATTTATGTAGGTTGACATATGTATTTTTGTTGGATTTACATATTCCTCTGATACTTTTTTTAAAAAATGCATAAACTCATTAACAGCATTTTCATCAATAAATTCATAATGTTTCACAAAAACATACTCATAATTTTCAAATTTATCTATTATATCATTTTTAGTTAAAAGAGTCCTTGCATTTAAACTATAGTGTTTAGCAAAAAAATCTAATTTATAATTCAAAATCTCTTTATCAAATTCTATATCAAAATGTCTCTCAAATTTTTTTGCTATGTAATTGATATAGTAATTTTTATTCAAAAAAACCCCCCCTATTCTTTTATATATTATCTTCTACAAAAAATTATGATTTCCTGCCTATCAACTATTTATTTTTTAAAAATTAACAATATATAAAATATTATGTTTATTTCTTTTGTTATGGTATAATCATCTTAAGGGGTGGTCACTTTGCAATATAAAAATAGCTTTAAATATGACATAAAAAGAACCTTTATGTTATATACAATACTACCGATTGTTATATTGGCACTTTTATCATATTTAATATCAATTTTTATTTTTATTAATAACACTGCATCCTACAATTTAAAGCAAAACAAATATCTATCAAATTCTTTAAATCAATATTTTAAAAGTTATGAAGATGCATTAATTGACTTCTCAAAAAATACTCTAATTATTAATAATATAAAAACTAAAAATCCAAATGTTGGAACATATCAAATGCTCTATAGTTACATAAATTCAACAGGTATAAAAACCTATTTTTATGTATTCGATGAAAACAAAAATATAATAATGTCAAACACTAACAAAATACCTGTATATACAGAAAAAAATAGATATAATCTTGGCATTTTATCGCGTTTAAGCAATTCCTATCAAAATAAACTAATTGAATGTAACATTGATTCAACTAATTTTCAAAATACAATAACTTTTGGAACAACAATAAAAGAAAATGAAAAAATTATTGGATATTTAACCTTTGATATTTATGCAGACTCTCTTATTAAACACTATATTTCAGATTATGCGTTAATAACTGTTTTAACAGATAAATATGGAAATGTTCTTTTTACAACAAATACATTGCCTATAACTAAACAAGGAAAACTTGAAAATTATATGAAAGATAGTTCAGGTTTTATTAAGTATTTAAAATGCTACTATTTTCTAACCCAAAATAAAATTTATAACAGCGAGTTTAATATATACACAGTTAATTCACTTGCTAATATGATAACTGTTTTTAAAATAATAGGTATTTTGCTTGTTATTTTCATAATTGTTTTAATAGCATTTTTAATGTATTCCTCATTAAAGGTTTCTAAAAACAAAACAAAAGATTTAGATATGATATTAAAGGCATTAGAAAATGTTCAAAACGGCAACCTTGATACACGTCTTAATATTAAGACAAATATTGAATTTAAAACTATTTCAGATGCCTATAACAAAATGCTTGATGATATCAAAAATTTAATTGAACTCAATAAAGAAGAGGCAAAACATAGTATTATATCAGAAATTAAACAATTAGAATCACAGTTTAATCCTCATTTTCTTTTCAATACACTTGAAGTAATAAAATATATGATAAAAACAAATCCTCAAGATGCAACTAAGATGATTTTAAACCTTTCAAAAATATTAAGATATAGTATTGATAATAGTTCCTCTGAAGTAAATGTAATTGATGAATTAAACTATACAACTTCATATTTAGATATAATAAAAACTCGCTTTAAAGAAAAATTTAATTATCATATAAAAGTAGACAACCATCTTTCAAATTGTTTAATACCTAAGCTAATATTTCAACCTATGATTGAAAATTGTATTGAACACGGATATCATGGTGATAATACCCTCTATATAGATATAACAATAAAAAACAGAGACGATTTTTTAATTGCAAAAATAAAAGATAATGGAGCAGGAATTAACAAAAATAAATTAGAAGAAATAAAAAAGATATTAAAAAATTATCAAAACAATAGCAATCATTTAGGTATATATAATGTACATAGAAGAATACAGCTTTTATATGGTGATAAGTATGGAGTTGAAATTAATAGTATTGAAAATATCGGAACTGAAGTAACCATAACATTACCTTTAATTTTAAAAAAGGAGTGTTGATATGTTTAAGGTTGTTATAATAGAAGATGAAGAGATTATAAGAAATGGTCTTGTTCTCACTATAGATTGGCTGTCTATGGATTGTACTATTGTAGGAACAGCATCAAATGGAATTGAGGGATTAAATTTAATAAAAGAACAAAAACCCGATATAGTAATAACAGACATAAAAATGCCCGTAATGGATGGAATTGAAATGTTGAAGAAAGCTACAAAAGAAGCATCATTTTATAGCATTATTTTAACAAGTTATTCAGAATTTGAATATGCAAAACAAGCAATCAGCCTTAAAGTATTTGAGTATATTTTAAAACCTATTGATGAAGAGGAACTTATTAAAACAATAAACAATATTAAGCAGGAAATCAAAAATAGCATTAAAAATAAAATAGAATTAAATAACCAAACTGTTGTTGATATTGATTCATATATAATAAACAGCAAGGATAACTATTATGTAAATCAAGCATTACTTGAGATAAAAAATAACTATAATAAAAAAATATCACTTGAAGGTATATCCGAAATGCTTGGAGTTAGTCCAAGCTATTTAAGTAGAAAGTTCAAGGCAATAACTTCACAGACTTTTATGGACATTTTAAACCAATATAGAATTAAAAAATCAATAGAGCTATTAATATCTGGTAAATACAGAGTATATGAAATATCTGACTTGGTCGGGTTTGGGGACTATAAAAATTTCTTTAACACATTTAAAAAATATCTAAATATATCTCCTACTGAATTCCTAAAACAGGAGGATAAAAGGCTGTATAGTAAATAAAAATACTATACAGCCTCTTTTTATAGACTTATAAACTCTGGTATTACTTCATTTATTAATGTAGCAACAGCATTGTTGTCATTGCTTACAGTTATACATTTTGCAGCTTTTTTTAAATCCTTATGAGCATTTTCAGTTGCAACACCAAGAAATGCCACTTTTATCATTTCTATGTCATTACAATAATCACCTATTGCAACTACCTTATTTTGATTAATCTCCATTAATTTAATTAACTCCTTTAATGCACTTCCCTTTGATACTCCAAAGGGTAAAATTTCAAGATATCTATCAGTAGAAAACATACAATTTAATTTATTTTTTGGTATAATACCTTCTATTTTTTTTAATATACTTTTAAGCATTTCATTTTGTCCATTGAAAATAACTTTAAGCCAATTTTCCTGTACAATATCCAAAACATTTGCTAATTCATAAGGTTGTTTCTCATTTATAACATATGGGTCAATATAACTTGTACCTGATACTATATACATCTTTCCAACTGTAAAAATCTGTACACAAATTTCACTATATTCATATAAAATATCTCTAATTATATAAGCTAAAATACTATTATCCAAACAAGCATACTTTATAAATTTTTCATTTTTAAAATCATAAATTGCTGCACCATTATATAGGATAGCTGGACAGTTTATTGGTAAATCTTTGATGAAGGGTCTTATATTTAGCTCTGTTCTCCCTGTAGCAACTGTGAATAGTCCTCCCTTATCAACAAAATACCTTAATGTCTCTATATTCTTCTTTGAAATATTTTTATTAGAATCCATCAACGTACCATCTAAATCTGATACAACTAATATGCCCTTAAAATCCATAGGTCGTCCTCCTATTATATGCTAATATTTTTGCTGCCTGTTAACTTAAAGAATATAAGTAATGAAACAATTGTTGTAGCTGTTAATATTGTTGAAAGTGCTGCTGCTGTACCATAACTTGCCCTTACAACTTCTGTATAAATTGTTACAGACATTGTTCTTGTATTTGATGTATATAATATAACTGATGCACTTAATTCATTTATTACTGTAATCCAGCTTAAAATGGCACCAGATAGGACTCCTGGAAGCATCATTTTTGCTGTAACTTTAAAGAAGGTTTTAACTGGTGAACAACCAAGACTAATAGAAGCCTCCTCAATGCTTGGACTTATTTGATATAGTATTGCCGCACTCGACCTTAATGTATAGGGTAGTCTTCTTATTACAAAAGCAATTATCATAATAGTAGCTGTACCACTTAGAATAATATATCCTTTATTAAATGCAAGTAAAAGTGTAATTCCAAGAACTGAACCAGGAATGATGTATGGAAACATTGTGACTGTATCTATTATTGTTGTAATGGTACTTTTTCTTCTTGTAGAAATATAGGCTGTTAGCATTCCAATAAGAATAATAACAACAATTGCTACCAGTCCATAAATATATGTGTTTGCAATTGATTTTCCTAATCTACTAAATACTGTTCTATAACTCTTTAAAGAAAATTCGTGTAAGAACATTGCTCCCCTTGTATTTAAAAACGAAGTATAAATTACTGTTATTTGCGGTATTATTGATAATATTACTATAAAATAAATAAATATATGTGCTAAATAGTTTCCAATACCCTTCAATTTCCCAGTCTGTATCGGCCTAAGTGAACTCATAACATAGGACTTTTTATTTATTATATATCTTTGAATTAAAAACATTAATGATGTTATAAATACCATAACTGTAGCCATTGCAGCAGCAAAATTTGCCTGTCCGCCAACTTCACTTATAAATTCTGAATAAATTAGAGTTGGCATTACATTATATCCTTCTCCTATTAAAACAGGTGTACCAAAATCTGCAATTGCATTCATAAATACAAGTAATCCTCCAGCAAGTAGTGTTGGCAATATTAAAGGAATAATAACAAAGACTAATTTTCTTGATGGTTTTGAACCTAAACTCTCTGCAGCTTCAATTAATGATGAATCTATCTTCTTTAAGGCACCAGATACGTATAAATAAATAAATGGATATAATTTTAATGTTAACACCAGTAGTATTCCTGCGTACCCATAAATCGTAGGAATGTTCAAATTAAGATACTGCTTAAAAAATTTGGTAACTACCCCACTTCTGCCGCAAAGTAAAACCCAAGAATATGCCCCTATAAAAGGAGGAGAGAGCATAGATATTATTATTAAAATTTCAAGAAGTTTTTTACCCTTTATATTATGTGCTGTCATCAAATATGCAATTGGAAGACCTATTATTATTGATAGTAGTGTAACACTTGTAGCCGAAACAATGCTGTTTATTAATGCTTGATAGTAATACTTTTTACTAAAAAACTTTTGAAAGTTTGATAATGTAAATTTAGATGTTAAAGGCTCCTTAAAGGCATCTATGAAAAGTGTTGTTAGAGGATATATCAAAAATAGAGTAAACATAACTAAAATCAATAGAGTAACTATACTCCAAAAATCGCATTTTATCTTCTTATTCATATAAAATCACATCCTCTACTAAATTTACACTTCCATCTTCATCAAAAACATTAATCCTTTTTAAATCTGGCTCTAAATAAACTTCATCATTCTCTTTTAAAAATATATTCACATCTGAAATGTGTTGAACAAACTCACATACTTTGTTTTCTCCAAATACAATATCATCGTTTAACCTAAATTCATAATTTATAAACTTTCCAAAGAAAGTTCCCTTTAAAATCTTTACTTTAAGACCTTTATTAGAAATCTTTAACTCCTCTGGCCTTATTGATACAACAACACTTTGTCCATCCTTTACGTTCTTTTTTAAATTATCCATTTTTATTTTAAATTCATTATTGAATACAATATACTTATCATCATTTTCAAACTTAATTTTTGCCTTAATTAAGTTTGAACTTCCTATAAAAGTTGCAACAAATATATTAGTTGGACGTTTATATATTTGACAAGGTGTACCAACCTGTTGAACTACTCCTTCCTTCATTACAGCAATTCTATCAGAAATTGCAAGAGCCTCCTCTTGGTCGTGTGTTACATAAACTGTTGTTATGCCTATCTCCTTTTGTATATCTCTAATGACACTTCTCATTTCAACTCTTAATTTTGCATCCAAATTAGATAGTGGTTCATCCATAAGAAGAACATTAGGACGAATTACAATTGCACGTGCAAGAGCAATTCTCTGTTGTTGTCCGCCAGATAGCCTATCTGGAAGTCTATCCTTATAGTCATACATTTTAACAGTCTTTAGCATTTCTTCAACTCTTTTATCACTTTCAGCTTTTGGTATTTTTCTCAATTTCAAACCATATTCAACATTTTCTTTTACTGTCAAGTGTGGGAAAATTGCATAATTTTGAAATACCATACCTATATTTCTCTTGTAAGCGGGTATTTGATTTATTACTTCATCATCAAATTTAATATAACCTCCATCTATACTATTAAAACCTGCTATCATTCTTAATAAAGTCGTCTTACCACATCCTGAAGGGCCAAGCAGTGTAAAGAACTCACCATTTTTTATATCTAAAGATAAATTAGGTATAACAGTAGTCTTTTCATATTTTTTAACTACATTTTCAATCTTTATAGCTACGCTCACATCTATACCCCCTTAATAATTAGGCCCACAACAAACGTCGCAGGCCTTAATTTTTTTTATTTACTACTTGTGAATATATCTTTAAACTTATCAAGCCATTCCTGTTTGCTCTTATTTACAGTTGCCTCATCATCCTTAATTAGATTCATTTCATTTAAAGCCTTAAGACCTGATGCAGCAGGAACATCCTTTCTAACTGAACGTCTGCATAGTTGATTTGCAATTAAAGTTTGGACTTCCTTGCTTGTTACAAAATCTATAAATTTCTTTGCATTCTCTAAGTTTTTAGCACCTTTAATGATTTGAACAGTGTCTGGTTTTGCAATGACACCTTCCTTCATATATATAACTTCTACAGGTGCACCATCCTTTACATATTTTGCTGCTGCTTCTTCAAATGTTAGACCTACTGTATATTCGCCATCAGCAACTCCTTTATATACTGCTGATGAACCACTTAGAAGTTTACCGTCTAAATTCTTACATAGTTGTCCAACATATTCCCAGCCCTTATTTGGGTCACCTTGTCCCATTGCATATAACATATTTACAAGGTGTTCAAAGGATGAAGAAGACTTTGATGGGTCAGCAAATGCAATCTTCCCCTTTAGAGCAGGATTTAGCAAGTCTTGATATCCTTCAATTTTGATATTTCCAATTAAATTCTTATTTACCATAATAACACTTGGAATCATTGTAAATCTTGTTATCATACCCTCTGTATTCTTGCAGTCATCTAATACTGCATCTTCGTTTTTACTCTTATATTCTTGGAAAAAGTCCTTCTTTGGTTTTACTGTTGACAGAGATCCCCCCCATAGCACATCACCTAATGGATTATCCTTTTCAGCTTCAATTCTCTTTAAAAGTTCTCCTGTTCCTGCAGTAACAACTTCTGCAGTAATGCCAGTACTTTTTTCAAATTCAGCAACGATTGGGTTTATGAATTCAACAGGATGTGGACAATAAATTACAACTTTTTTTGATGCATTATCAGTATTACTTGTTGTTTGTGTTTTTAAATTAGAACAGGATGTCAATGAAAACATCATTACAGCACTTAGAGCTAAACCTAAAATTCTTTTCACACTCAATTCCCCCTTTGATTTTTTCTTACTTTAATATTAACAAGTTTGAATATTCTGAACAATCCAAATAATTATATAAATATCCAAAATTTTGACCTAATTTATAAAGGTTCTATAATAAATGTTGGGGCGTAGCCCCAGCATATTTTTTTACAAAAAAATATGCACCTGTTTTAGATGCCTGGTAAAATTAAATTAACTACAAAAATATTACCTGAAAGGAGGCATCCTACAAGT
>NZ_JAIHAO010000050.1:0-13070 GCF_020054765.1 Caloramator sp.
GACTTTGAAAAAGTCCGTAATTCGGCACAGGACGTGCCGAGCCGAGCGGCCATCAGGACGATGGCATCGCGAGGGTAGGACTTTTCAAACAAAGAAAAGTTTAGAATTGATTAGCGAAATGAACGAATGCCCAAGAAATCCTTCATAGGGCTAATCAATATATAACTTTTTCAACAGCCTGAAGAGAGGCATCTATGATGCCTCTCTTTGGTTTATCATCAACTTATTTAGCTTTTCTGGATAATTTGTTATAATCCCATCTACCCCAATACTCATCAAATACTTCATATAATTTGTATCATTAACCGTAAAGGTATTTATCATTATGCCTTCCTTTTTAATCTGACCTACAACGTCCTTTCCAAGAGAATAGAAATAGGGATGAAGTGCATCTGCACCTACATATTTTGCATACTTTTCTGGGCAATATAGGTTTTCCATATATAATAACCCTGTTTTTATTTCACTTGAGAGTTTCTTTACCCTTACAACAGAATAATGATTAAAACTTGATATAATAACATTTTTCTGCATACCATAACGATAAATTAGGTCTAGAAGTTTTTCCTCTATCCCCTCATACTCGATTATAGTATTTTTAATTTCAAAATTTACAACCACATTTTTTCCCTTAACAAGAAGTAATAGCTCCTCAACAGACGGAACCTTTTCATTTAGATACTCCTTTGAATACCAAGAACCTGCATCTAACTTTTTTATTTCAGAAAAGGTATAATCCTTTACAAAACCTATTCCATCTGTGGTTCTATTTACCATCTCATCGTGCATTAAAACAAGTATTCCATCCTTAGTCATTTGAACATCAGTCTCTATTCCATTTGCTCCAAACTCAAGTGCCTTTTCAAAGGCAAGTATTGTATTCTCTGGATAACGACCACTTGCACCCCTATGAGCAAAATTAATCAAGAAACCCACCCCCTTATTTTGTAATTATTCTTCATAAAAATTAAAATTCCTCTATTTGCAGATTAAAAATTAGTAAATAAAAACTCCATATATAGAATAATCATCTATACATATTGTTGACAAGCCTACTTGTTAGCTAAAGTATGAAAAAGCCCCATGAAAGGATTTAAAAAGGCTCTTTCATGAGCTTTAGCAATTCTTAGCTTTTCGACTTTGGAAAAGTCCGTAATTCGGCACAGGACGTGCTGAGCCGAGCGGCCATCAGGACGATGGCATCGCGAGGGTAGGACTTTTCAAACAAAGAAAAGCTTAGAATTGATTAACGAAATGAAGGAATGCCTTAAAATCCTTTATGGGGCTAATCGATATATAACTTTTTTCAACAGCTTGATAGATGAAATAATCATCTATAGAACATATATCTTTATATATCATTTCTTAAAATATCATCATAGGTCTCCCTTTTTACAATCAATCTGTCTTTTCCATTATTAACCATAACAACAGGAGGTCTTGGAATTCTATTGTAATTACTTGCCATTGAATAGTTATAGGCACCTGTGCTTAAAACTACAAGTATATCTCCCTTTTCTAATTTAGGAAGACTTATATCCCTTATCAAAATATCCCCTGATTCGCAGCACTTACCACATATTGTTACAACTTCTTTATCATCAATATTTAATTTGTTTGCAACAACTGCCGTATATTTTGCAGAATAAAGGGCTGTTCTTATGTTATCGGTCATACCACCATCAACACTAACATATTTTCTAACTCCATTAATATTTTTAATAGAACCTACCTTATACAAAGTAACTCCAGCTTCTCCTACTATCCATCTTCCCGGTTCTATAAAAACAGTTGGTTTCTTAAGATTATATTTATTAAAAAATTCATCTACTGCTTCGTGGATTACATCAGTAAAAAAACTAATTGGTAATCGCTTATCTTCCTCATTGTAAAATATTCCAAATCCGCCTCCACAGTTTATTTCATCAATTTCATAACCAAATAAATTCTTTATACTTAATATAAACTTTGCGAGTATTTCAACTGCAAGCCTATATATATCATTTTGATGTAGCTGTGAACCTATATGGGCGTGTATACCCCTTAAATTTAAACCTTCTGAATTTAATATCCTCTTTACAGCATATAGTGCACTTTCATCGTGCATTGGGAAACCAAATTTGGAATCCACTTGTCCTGTACTAATAAATTCGTGGGTATGCCCATCTATTCCAGGAGTTACCCTTATTTGAACATCTATTGTTTTTTTATTTTCTTTTAAAATATCCTCTAAAATGTCTATTTCATTAAAGTTATCTATCACAATTCTTCCTACACCATACTCAACTGCCATATTAAGCTCTTCATAGGTTTTATTATTTCCGTGGAATATTACATTTTCCATCGGAAAATCTACAGATTTTGCAGTATAGAGTTCTCCGCCTGAAACAACATCAAGCCATAACCCTTCTCTTTTTATTATTCGACACATCTCTTTATTTAAAAAGGCTTTACTTGCATAGGCTGCAACTCCATTATGTTTTAAAATGTGATTTTGTTTTATATCCCTTATTTTCTCTAATATCTCCTCCTCATTCATAACATAAAGAGGAGTACCATATTTATAAACTAAATAATCGCACCTTACATCAGATATTTTAAGCATACCATCCTCTGCTACCGTTAATCCTCTATACCCAAACATTTTCATACCTCCATAGTTTTTAAAATAACGCTTCTTGTTAATTTATATTAATTTATTTTCCTCTTATCTTAAATTCGAAATTATATATTATTATTTCCATAAGTTTTTTCACATTTTTTTATATTTCCCGGGAAATCGTGCGATTATAACTTATAATATACAATATTCGATATTTTATATGTAAAATCCCTCCTTAAAACTTCTTATAAAAATTATACATAATTTTAAAGGTTTTAGCCAATTATATTTTTAAATAAAAATATTAGAGGTGTTGAATATGGAGCATCTCAGCAAAAACATATACCAAAACATAAATAAAATTATATCCTATATGCCTAATTCTTCAACATTGGTAAAAAGAGAAATACTTATTAATAAAAAAACTAAATGTTTTATACTCTATGTAACTAACCTTTGTAATCGCAAATCCATAGAGCTACATATTATAAGTCCCCTCTTAAATAAAGTAAAGGAAGACTTAGAAACAATGAATAACCCTGCAGAATATATAATGCAAAACTATCTATCTGTAAGTGAAGCTACAATAATAAAACACCTTGATAATATAACTGTAGAACTCCTGCGTGGAAAATGTCTGATATTAATAGATAAAACAAATCAAGCAATAATTTGCGATACCTCCGATATACCTCATAGAAACTTGCAGGAATCAAATATAGAAAAAACTTTAAGAGGCGGTCGTGAATGTTTTGTGGAAAATATAGAAATAAACTTAGCACTCATTCAAAATAAAGTAAAATCAAACAAGCTAAGAATAGAGAGGCTAATTCTTGGAACTGAAAACAATGCCGATGCCGCAATAATTTATTTAGATGGAGTAATTGATCCTGCCGTACTTGATACTATTAAATTTAAATTAAATAGAATAAAAAAGCTCCCATATATTCTCTGTACAGGTTATATAGAGCAGCTTATTGAGGATTTCCCCTATGGTTTTTTCCCTCAACTAAAAAACACAGAAAAACCCGATAAGGTCGTATCTGACCTATTTCAAGGAAAGGCTGCAATTTTAATATCGGGTGCACCATATGCCTTAATTGCACCAGCAGTGTTTATTGAATTTTTCCAGGGATTCGAAGATTATTCTCAAAGGATTTTAACTTCTGTATTTGTTAGACTCACAAGAATTTTATCTGCAATACTTGTTCTTTTAGCAACACCTATATATCTTTGCGTTTTATCCTATACATCTGCAATCGTTCCAATTAAACTAATTAAGGTTATATATAACTCGAGGCTTGGAATACCTCTCCCACCCTTCTTAGAAATTTTGACTATGGAGATTGCAGTTGAACTTCTCCGTGAAGGTGGACTAAGACTTCCAACTCCAATTGGTCAAACCCTTGGTATAGTTGGAGGTATTGTAATAGGAGAAGCTGCTACAAAGGCTGGTTTGGTAAGTCCAACTACTTTAGTTGTTGTTTCTACAACCGTTATAGCATCCTTCTTAATTCCTAATTACGAAATGGCACTTTCTATAAGATTTATTAGATTCCCAATGCTTATTTTAGCATATATGTTTGGTCTTTTAGGTGTAATACTTGGATTTTACCTTATAGTAATAATACTTATTAATATGAACTCCTTTGGAATACCTTATTTTGTTCCCTTTGCACCGCTTAATTACTCTGACCTTAAGGATACCGTAATAAGGTTCCCATTAGATAAAATACTTAGAAAGCCTAAAAGTTTTAAAAAAAGAAGGGTAAAATATGAGTGAATTAGTTGAAAATACAATTACCAAAAGACAGTATATATTTATTTTAATCAGTGCTGTTGTTGGAATTGGTATTCTTTTTGCTCCAAACTCTATGTGCCAAAAGGCAGAACAGAGTGGTTGGATTTCAATGTTTATAGGATGCATATATCCTTTGACAATAACCTATTGTGCCTATTTATCCTATGAAAATTTAGGCTTTATAGACTTTTATACCCTAAACCAAAGAATATATGGTAAATATATTACCAAAATTATATTCATATTTTTTATGTTAACTTTAACCATTTATGAATCTTCTGTCTTAGCAGGATTCTACAATGTTTTAAGTAAAGAAATTTCTTTTTTCCTTCCAACCTCAATGATCGTTACTGTAATTTCTCTAACGATTTTATTCACAGCAAGCTTTGGGCTTCAATCAATAGGAAGACTTTCTGAAATTGTATTTTATTTTTCTTCAATACTTTTTCTTTTTCCTCTATTTATAATTAAAAAAGGAGATATAACTAATATTCTCCCCCTTATATCCTCTTTTGAAAAAATTTTATCCTCTATACCTGCCTCCTTTTACTCCTATTCGGGTATAGAAATTTCATTCTTTATATTACCTTATGTTGTAAATAAAAAAAATATAAAATACGCAGGTTTTATATCCTCTATTGTCATAGCTGTGATGTATACTACTTTAACCTTTTTAACTATTTACTATCTCGGGTTTGAACTTACAACAAAAATATATTATCCTGTGCTTTTTATAATGGAGACTATAGAAATTAGCATAATATCTGATTTTAAAATAGTATTCATCTTCCTTTGGAGTGGTATTATTTTAAAGATTTTAGCCTGTGATTACTATGTTATTGCCCATACCTTTTCAAGACTTACACACATACCCCATAAAAAAAGCTGCCTTATTACTTGGCCCTTTGTTATGGTGTTTACAATTTTTATGATACCTGAACACGGAAGAAATGTATTCCTTGAAAATACAATACCGTATATTGTATATACTATACTTTTATATTCTATTATAACGGCTATAATATCTAAACTAAAGGTGATGAAGGGTGTATGAAAAAAAATGTATTTATAATTTTATTAATTATATTAACAACCTTTACAGGATGCTATGAAATGGAACCTATTGAAAATCTATCTGTAATAATTGGAATTGGGTATGATATTGATAAAGATTCAGATAAAAAAATTGTTGATCCTATTGAGATGTTTGTATTTAAAGGTGATGGAGAAATCGAAAGACTTATTTCTCCTGGAATTGCTGAAACTATCTATAATACAGTAAATGATAGGCAAACAGTAATGAGTAAGAAGTTTTTGGTAGGAACAGAAAAGCTGTATCTTATTAGTAGAAAAAGGGCAGAATATGGAATAGAGGATTTACTTGAAACATTAGTGAGAGATGAGGGAAGAAATGAAATAGCCTATGTAACTATTACAGAAGGTAATACCGAACACTTTTTCAATATGATTCCTATAGACAACACAAGTATGTCAGAGGCAATATCGGGCATATTAAAATTTTCTCCCTTAGCAAACTTTTTCCCAAAGGAAGTAACCATAAAGGAACTTTTGTTTATGTATAATCAAACAGGTAGAAGAATAATACTTCCATATATAGTTGATGATAAGGGAAAACCTAAAATTGCTGGAATTTGTGTTTTTGATAAAGCTAAACTAAAACATATTATTCCATTAGAGGAAGCCTTTTATATAAATATGATAAGAAGTAGAAAAAGCGATGGATATATAAGCATAATAAAGGATAACAATCCTAAAATATGTTATACCATTAAAGCTAAAAATTATATAAACGTAGAAGTTGATTATGATGATAAGCTTATTTATACAATAAACATAACATTAAAGGGCAACTTAAAAACCGATACTATACATAACACTGCAATTACCGCAAAGGAAGCAAAGGAGATTGAAAGGGCCTTTGAGGAATATGTTACAGAGCAACTTAATAAAACAATCGAAAAGGTACAAAATAAGTATAAAATGGACTGTTTTGATATTACAAAATATGCTGCTGCAAAGTTTGGTAAACACAGCCCTTTTTTAACAGATGAAGAATTTCAAAAGGCTCAAATAAATGTAAAGGTAAAGGTAATACTTGTTGACTTAGGAAGAAGTATGAAGTAAATATTCCTTTATTATTTCATTTTCTTTTATTTGTGCTTTGTCAATTTCCTCTACAATCCTCCCCATATTCATAAATATTATCCTATCACATAATCTTATTGCTTGATAGATGTTATGTGTTACAACAACAATACATCTATCATCTTTTTTGCTGCTTAAAATAGCCTCTTCTATTATTCTTGTATTTTTAGGATCTATACTTGCTGTTGGTTCATCAAACAGCATAAGCCCCTTACTTTGGGCAATTACCCTTGCAATTGCAACTCTCTGCATTTCTCCTCCAGATAAACTTGTGGCATTTCTTTTTAATAGATTTTCTAATTTTAACATCTTAACTATTTCACTTAATTTACCTAAACTTGTATTTGCCCACTTTATACTCATTTTTATGTTATCTTCAACAGAACAGTTAAAAAGATAGGGTTTTTGTGATAAGACAGATATATTGTTATAAATTTTATTTTCATCTTCACAAAACTCCACTTTACCCTCATATCCCTTTAAATTACCACTTAATATCCTCAAAAGTGTACTTTTACCTGAACCATTTGGCCCTAATATACCATATATATTCCCATTTTTAAAAGCTAACTCCTTTATATTTAGATTAAATCCATCCTTTTTATATACTAAATCCTTTATTAAAACCTCCATTATTTTAACTCTCCCTATTTAAATTTGATATTAATAGGTTAACTAAAAATGATATACATAAAAGTATTATGCCAACAGCAATTGCCTCTTCAAAATTACCCATATTAGTTTGTAGTACTATATAAGTAGTCATAACACGGGTTTTGTGCTCTATATTGCCACCAACTAACATAACTGCACCAACTTCTGATATAGCCCTTGAAAACCCTAAAAATACAGTTGCTATAATATTGAACTTAAGCTCTCTAAAAAGTAAAGTATACCTACTTTTCTTATCAGCATTTAAATTATTAAGTTCCTCCAATATTATACTTCCTTTGGTATTTATAATATTTATGGCTGTACCTGCAATTAATGGAACTAAAATTATTATCTGAGCTATAATCATAACAGTTGGTGTAAAGAGAAGTCCTAAACTTCCAAATGGTCCACTTTTTGAGAAAATAATATATACTAAAAGCCCTGCAACAACCGGTGGAATAGCCATAAATGTATTTATTGTTCCCTTTAACCCTTTATTAAATTTAAAATCTTCAATTGTAATAAATAGTGATAAAAAAACACCAATAATACTTGATATAATGGTTGACATAAAAGAAACATAAAGAGATAGCAAAACTATCTCAATTATGTTTCTATCAAAACCTAATATCAAATTAAAGGCACCTATTATTCCCTGCCAAATAGACTTCAATAAAAACAACTCCTTTTTTACTTTTTGGCATTAGGTATAAATAAACTTTGTCCAAACTTTTCTTTCCCAAACTTGCCAATTAGTCTCTGTGTCTTTTCTGATAATATCCATTCTACAAAATACTGTGCCCCATCCTTATTTATTCTGCTGTTTTTA
Organism: Caloramator sp.; assembly: GCF_020054765.1. Lineage (NCBI taxonomy): Bacteria > Bacillati > Bacillota > Clostridia > Eubacteriales > Clostridiaceae > Caloramator > Caloramator sp. The sequence continues at coordinate 8,053 of NZ_JAIHAO010000050.1, forward strand.
CTTGGATTTACAGATATAACTCCATATTGATTTTTCAAATCCTCTTTTCCTTCCACCAATACCTCTAAATCTAATTTTTCCTTTAATGTAAGATATGTTGCCCTATCCGAAATTGTATAAGCTCCCTTCTCACTTGCCATTAAAAGTGTTTCTGCCATTCCTTTTCCTACCTTTATATACCAATCACCCTGAGGATTTATCCCTATTTTTTCCCAAAGCCTCTTTTCAAACTTATGAGTACCTGATTCGTCACCTCTTGAAATAAACTCTGCTTTTGAACTATAGATTTTTTTTAATGCATCTTTTGCAGTAGAAATACCTTTAATCTTCGCTTTATCATCCTTTGGTCCTAATATTACAAAATCATTATACATAACATCAAAACGTTCAATACCGTATCCTTCCCTAACAAACTTCTCTTCATCTTCCTTTGAATGAACTAAAAGCACATCGGCATTACCATCCATACCAAGTCTAATTGCTTGTCCTGTACCTACTGCAACCACATTAACTTTATAACCATATTCTTTTTCAAACTCTGGTAATATGTAATCTAAAAGACCTGAATCACGAGTACTTGTTGTGGTTGCTAATATAATCTCCCTATTATTAACTTGTTTTCCGCAGGATATAGTAATCAATAAAATTAAAAATATAAAATATAATGATAAACGTCTTTTCAATATACACAACTCCTTTCCTATATGGGAGGCATATTCGTTTCCAAACATACCCTATCGGCTGTCATCCATAGCAAAGCCTTAGGATGTTCAGCTCGAAGCTGTACCTATTATATCATTCTCCTATTATTTTAACAAGAACACGTTTTTTTCTCATACCATCAAATTCACCATAGAAAACCTGCTCCCAAGGCCCTAAGTCTAATTTACCTTCAGTTATTGCAATAACTACCTCTCTACCCATTATAGTTCTTTTCAAATGTGCATCTGCATTATCCTCAAATCCATTGTGTTTATACTGGCTATAAGGTTTTTCTGGTGCAAGCTTTTCCAGCCACACCTCAAAGTCGTGATGTAATCCTGATTCATCATCATTTATAAAAACACTTGCTGTAATGTGCATTGCATTACAGAGAAGAAGCCCCTCCTTTATACCGCTTTCTCTAACACAATCCTGAAGAGTATGTGTTATGTTTACAAAACCTCTTCTTCTTGGTATTTCAAACCAAAGTTCTCTTCTGTAGCTCTTCACAATAGCCCCTCCTTTTTTATTCTATGTATACTATTTTACTAAATTTACAAAGTTTAAAATACCCCATTAATGGATTTTATAATTGTTTATAGATATAAAAAATAAATACTTACCAAAAATCCATTAATAGGGCTTTTAAAATTAATATTAAAATTTATTACTGTTTTAATGAACCAGTCATACCTTGTACAAAATAGTTTTGTAGTGTAAAGAAAATTATAATCATAGGTAATGTTGCAATTACTATTGCCAGCATTATTGCTCCATATTCAGGAAAATATGCCGACGACATAGATGAGATTAAAAGCGTCATCGTCTTTTGCTTATCACTTTGAAGTATTATAAGTGGCCAAAGGTAAGCATTCCAGCTTGTCATAAATGAATAAATAGCAGCTGCTGCGTATGTTGATTTCATTGATGGTACCACAATAGAAGTAAAAATTTTAAACTCCCCTGCCCCATCTACTCTTGCAGCCTGTATTATCTCCTTAGGAAAGCTCTTAAAGCTTTGTCTAAAGAAGAATATTATAAATACCGATGCTAACGATGTAAGAATTAATCCTCTGTGGGTATTTAAAAGATTAAGTTTTACTATTAACCTAAATAGGGGTATCATTAGGGCTGCAAAGGGAACCATCATTGATAAAAGTATAATGGCATAGGTTTTTTCCCTTGCTTTAGAGGGGTAAAATTCAAATCCATAAGCTGCCATTGAAGATATAGCCAAGGAACCAAGAACTGTTAATGTAGATATCTTTATTGAATTAAAGAAGATTCTTTTTACATCATAATTACTAAATAATACCTTTGCATTATGAAAAAATTGATTCCCAAAGGTCATTTTTCCCTTTATAACATCCACAGCTGAATTTGTCATACCAACAATCATCCAGTAAAAAGGAAAAACAGAAACAACGAACATTATAATCAAAAATAAATATATAATTATCCTTGATAATCTTATTTTTTTCATTCTTTATCACCTGCCAATTTAAACTGAATAAAGCTCAATATTGCAACTATAAATACAATAACATATGCAATTGTAGCTGCATAACCAAAGTTTGGCATATATTTGAAACATAGATTGTAAATATAGACTGACAATGTAAGCAAGGAGTTACCAGGCCCAGTAGTTGCACCTGTTACGCCACCCTGTGAAAGGTTCATTGGTTCATCAAACAATTGAAGCGTACCTATTGTAGACATTATAGTTGTAAAAACAATTATAGGTTTTAACATTGGAATTGTTATATGGAAAAATTGTTGCATTTTACTTGCACCATCAATTTCGGCTGCTTCATATAATTCATCTGGAACACTCTGAAGTCCAGATAGATAGAAGACCATATTATAACCTGTCCAACGCCAAGTCATTGCAATTATAACAGTTACCTTTGCCCAAAATGGATCCATAAGCCAAGGAATTGGCTGTTTTATTATATGAAGCCTCATAAGACTTAAGTTTATAAATCCATCTACACTAAACATCATTTTAAATAGGATAGTATAGGCTACAAGTGAGGTTACCGCTGGTAAAAATATGCCTGTTCTAAATAATCCTCTGAATTTTATAGTCTTATCATTTAAAATAGCAGCCAAAATTAAAGCTAATAATAACATTATAGGTACCTGTATAATTAGAAATATAAATGTATTTTTTAGAGCTTTAATAAACATTTCATCTTTAATTAACTTTGTATAATTCCCAAATCCAACAAATTTCTGTACTATACCCTTTGACGACATAGTAGATAAAATTAAGGAATAGATTATTGGATAGAACATAAATACTGCTAATAAAATAACTGCTATAGATATAAATAACCATCCATATCTATCAAGTGATCTTTCATAGGATTTTGTTGCTTTTCTAAGTTGCATTAATAACACCTCGCTTTTAACATAAACAGCAACAGAAGTCGCCCACTTCTGTAAGTGGGTGATGAATGTTGCGAAAATATATAAAAAATGCTACAATTATTACAGTGAAAGCCAAGCTAAAATTAGCCTTGTAAATGGTATATCTGGGGAAGGAACAGCCCTTTGAGCGTGGGATAACTTGCTCCGCTTTGAGTATTAACCACGAAGCCACTACTTTTATAAGTGGGGGTAGTTCACAAAGAGGAATAATACATATAATTTGCATTATTCCTCTTTTCAATTTAATATTTACTTACCTATTTGATTCTTTAATTGTTCTTCTGCCTTCTTTAATGCCTCTTCTACTGTTATCTTTCCTGAATAAATATCTGGCATATTACCCATAATTGCAGCATCTGCTTCATATGTGTAAAGACCAAAATCAACTGAAGGTATGTTCTTCATCCAATTTGATAGGTCAGTAAATACCTTTTGTCCTCCAAAGAATTCATCTGCCTTTGAATATGCATCTCCTGTTGCTGCAGGTAAATATGAACCCATTGCTCCTCTTTCTACTAATATCTTTTGATAGAAATCGTTATCTGAAGCATAAATCTTATTTAAGAAATCTATAGCTATATCTTTTCCCTTAGTTCCTTCTAATACATACCAGCTTGAACCTCCAAGATTTGAAGCATTAACTGAACCTGAAACATTTAATCTTGGTGTTGGTGCAACCGCCCACTTTCCTGATTGACTTGCTTCTGCCTTTATTGAACCTATTATCCAAACTCCTGTTACAACTGCTGCTGATTCTCCTTTGTTAAATGCAGCAACCCACTCATTCCATCCACTTGTCTTTTTAATTATATCTGCATCAACAATTGCCTTATATGTCTTTACAGCTTCCTTTAGTGCTTCATTGTTGGATATATTTACATTACCATTCTTGTCAAAATACCATTGTCCTGCAGATTGAAGCATTATTCTCATTAATCCACCATCGTCTAATCCAAAACCTAACATTGCCTTTCCTGTTTTCTTCTTTACGTCCTTTCCTATTTCAATAAACTTGTCCCAAGTAATATTAATTAAATCTTCTGGTTTATATCCTGCCTGCTCTAAAATATCCTTTCTGTAGAAGAAACCTGAAACACCTGAATCAAATGGTACTCCATAAACCTTACCATCTACTGTCATTAAACCTACTTTATAATTTGCAAACTTGCTATGATCTATTTTTCCTGTCAAATCTGCAAAGGCTCCTGGATATGATTTTAGGTATTTTTGAGCATTATAATCCTCTATTAAAACTATATCTGGAAGTCCATCCTTAACACCTGATGCAAGCATTGTATGTAATTTTTGTTCAAGGTCTGCCTTTGCCATATCAACTATCTCAATCTCAACCTTTGGATTGTCCTTTATATATCTTGCTTTAGCTTCATTCATAATAGCAATGTTAAAGTTTGGGTCCCAAGCCCAAATTGTTATTTTTCCTGATTTTTCTGCTGGCTTATTATCTTGTCCATTTGTTTGTTGTGTCTTTGAGCATCCTGCAAAAATAGAAATAAAGAGACTTAGAATTAATAGGATTGATAATCTTTTCCTTTTCAATTTCTTCTCCCCCTCTTTTAAATGAGTTTAGAAAACCTTTTCTGTTTTTATTTTATTATATGTCTTTAAATTTTACAACAATATTTTGAAATTTCTTAATTTTTTTATTAAAAAAAGTATGTCTTTATCATATAAAAAGGGCTGTGAAACTTGCTCACAGCCCAGATTCTTGACAACCCCATTTGTTAGCTAAAATATGCAAAAGCCCCATAAAAGGATTTCAAAAAGCTCTTTCATAAGCTTTAGCAATTCTTAGCTTTTCGACTTTGAAAAAGTCCGTAATTCGGCACAGGACGTGCCGAGCCGAGCGGCCATCAGGACGATGG